>JAKLPW010000138.1 GCA_022013675.1 Anaerolineae bacterium
AGCATTTCCAGCCAATGGATGTGGACTACGTCCACCCGACCGCGATGCGCCCTGAGCCAGGGGAGACCAAAGTCGCGATCGAGCTGACACTGGATGCCCGCAGCCCTGACTCCATCGCGTAGCAGGCGCACATAAGGATTCAGCAACACCTTGGAGATGATGATTACCCGAGGCGAATATTCCGTGCCAGGCCTTGCTGTCATACTAGCTATTGCCTGCCCTCTCAGCGAGCCTGCGCCGTCGCTCCAGCCAATCGTGCCAGAACGTGCGCACGGTTTCTCTGAGGTCACTGTCAGTGATCCATAACAGTGATCCGTATACCACGGCCAGAATCACACCGCAGACGGGCATGGAGAAATAGGTCTTCCCCAGCAAGTCATAGAGATACGGCGCAGCCCATCGAGAGATGGCCGTGGCTATGCTAGAAAAGATGAAAATGGGGCCCAGCATCTTCACGTAGTCCAATGCACGGGCACCTATGATCCGATTGACCAGTGTCACGGAAATGCCGAAGTCGACGACAGCTACGATCGCCGACAGGGCGCTGACGCCTACCACGCCCCATCTCATAGTTGCAGGATACAGCAAAGCGGCCATCGTTACCAGCCTCCAGGTAGCGATATAGAGCAACCACTTGGGCTTACCGGAGGCCTTGAAGACACTTCCCATGTTGACCGCGATGGAACGCAACATGCCGTAGGCGCCCAATAACTGCATAGGCACGATGGCGCCCTCCCATTTACGCCCGTACGCTGCGTAGACAAAGTACTCCGCAAAAGCGATAATGGCAAGGGACAGAGGTACCGAAAGCATAGCCACGTAGCGGGTCGTGCGCAGATAGATGCGCTTCATCCGCTCCCGGTCGTCGCCCACCTTGGAGAAGGTTGGGAACATGACCTCGCTGACAAGCCGACTGATCTCCGTGGCCGGTGTATTGGATATCTTGTAAGCCAGGCCATACTCTCCCAATGCCGCCGTGCCCAGTAAGCGGCTGACGAAACCATCGTCAATGTTCGTGATGAAAAAGACCATAACCTGGCTGGCCAAGATGTGTTTGGCGTAGCCGAGCATCTCACGCGCCAACCCGAGATCGAAGCTCAACGCTGGGCGCCAGTCAACGAAGAACCAAACAGTGGCAGCGGAGACCACCGAACTACAGAGACGGCCCAACACGATGGCCGTAACACCGAATCCAGTCAGAGCCAAGGCAATAGAAACACTGGCTCCGATCAGACCACCCAACAGCCCCGGCATAATCTTGCGCTTGAAGTCCATCTCCTTGGCCAGCAGAGCTTGCGGCACACGGCCGAGGGCGGAGATGACCAGGGTCAAAGAGAGAACTCTCAAGATCGGGATTATCTGGGGAATGATGATGGGATCCTTGGAGAAGACCGCCGCCAAGTAGGGTGCGGTGAGAAGGGCCACCAGGTAAAGGAAGAGACTCCCTCCGACCATGGCAAAGAAAGCCGTGTTGGCTGCCTCTTCGAGGCGATCTTTGCGATAGATCAGGGCCGCTCCCAGACCCATCTCCTGCAGCAACAAAAAAGCGTTAACCGCCAGGTCGGCCACCCAGACCAGGCCAAAATCATCCGGCACCAGGAGCCGAGCCAGAATCAGTGTGGCAGCAAACGACAGTGCCCTGGTGGCAATCCGGGCCACCGTCACCCAGAACATGCCTTTGGTCGCCTGCTTTCTCAAGTTAGCCGTGACGATCTCTCCGTTCGTCTCCCCCACCGGTTCTCTCCTCGCTCTCTACACTCTCCAGACTTCGGCAGTTTTCGGCCGGCCAACAGTCTCTCACAGTCTGATCTAGAACCGCACGGAACCCGGCATGCCCCCTTCAAATCATAAACTTCCGAAGTCTCTTTTCGACACCCTCCTGCAAAACTACCTGCCAGTCCACCCCCTCGTTCAAAGGTGAGCCTGCGTCAGGGGGATTCCTTGCACCCTACCAGCACGAAATCCCGCGAGAACATGGACGGCCAGACGTGAGCCAGCCAGGTCCAGAGAGGCCGCAGGCGTCTCTTACGCACAAATGCCGGATAGAACTCTCTTGCCCATAAGCTGACGCTTCCATCCTTCTCGATAATCCGCACGCCTCGCTCTTCACAGAGAATAGTAGCCTCCTTGATGGTGAAGAATCGGATGTGCATGGCATCGGACGGGGAATTCAGGATATAAGGGAAGCGCCCTCGGAGAAGCCACCAGCGGCAGAGCCAATGAGCGATGTTGGGAAGACAGAGAATGAACTTGCCTCCGGGCTTCAGTACGCGAATACATTCATCCAGGGCATGCTCGTGTAAGAAACGATGCTCGATAGCAGAATTGGAAACCACGGTATCGAAGGCCCCATCTTCGAAGGGTAAAGGCTCACTATCAATGACCACTTGAGTACAAGGAATGCCCTTGGCCCGCGCGCGCGAGACGGCTACCGACGAAAGGTCAGTAGCGGTCACGATAGCTCCCTGCTCATCGCGCATCTTGGCCGCCAACACGCCGGGACCGCAATCCACCTCCAACACTTTCTCGCCAGCCCCAACCCGCCGGGTCAATAGATCCAGACGCTCCAGGTCAAAGGTGTCGTTCGCCTGACTCCAATATGCATCATAGTAAGCTACCAGGTCCATCACTCTCTCCCTAGAGGAGGTGCTTCCTCCCTACGCCCGGCGGTCTACGCCCAGCGGCGCAGCAATCCCTTCAATTGATGAAAAACCATTCGAACACGCTCGATATCACCGCCCGTGAAGACGCTTAACACCTTGTAGATGCGATACTTCAACGGGCTGCGGCGCTTCAGGGCCAGCTCCCGCTTCAGCGCGACGAACCCATCATAACCCTTCTCGATCTCCTCGGGCGTCAGGTCCGGAAGATCCAGAATACTGGCCTTGGCGTAGTAGCTGGTCAGAGACTCCCCTTCACACAACATCCCCTTTCCCACCGTCTGGTCGTACAGCTCCGTCATGGGATAAGGGTAGAAAACCGAGAACTGAAACTCATCCGGTTCCAGCTTGCGATTGAGCTCGATGGTCTCCTGGATCATTTCCGCCGTCTCTCCAGGAAGACCCAGCATGTTGCAGGAGTACACCTGTAGCCCGTAGCGCTTCACCAGCCTGAAAGCCCGGATGATCTCATCGTTGGTCATGCTCCGCTTCAGAATCGTGGCACGCAGCCATTCGTTGCCCGACTCGATACCCACGCGGATCCCCTGACAGCCAGCGCTCGCCAGAGCCGCTACAACCTCCTCGTCGCTTTCGATGCGCTCCACTCGGGTGTTGATCCAGAAGGGGTAACCAAACTCCTCGCCGTACGCCTTACAGAACTCCAGGGTCCATTCACGGTCCAGCGTGAAGGTATCATCCTGAAAGTTAATGACTTTGATGGGATAGCGCTCCCGGATCGCCCGGATTTCGGCCATGACATGCGGCACACTACGAAAGCGAACGTAGCGACCCAGGCCACGAAAGCGCTTCTTCAGTCCCGGATTGCAGCAGTACGAGCAGTTGTAGGGACATCCCCGGCCGCTCATCATATCAATCCAGGCATCATTGTGGGCCAACATGTCGTCATAGTCAAAGATCTCGCGATCGGCAAAGGGCAGATCGTCCAGATCAGCTACCAGCGGGCGCAGCGGGTTGCGGATCACCTCGCCGTTGCGCCTCAGCCAGAGGTTGCGCACGTCCACGTAGTCCTTGCCCTGTTCCAGGCGTTCCACCAGTTCGAGGATCGTGTGTTCTCCCTCTCCCACACAGGCCGCATCAATGGATTCGCAGGCGATTACGTCTGCCGGGCTCAGGGTAGCGTGGGTCCCTCCCGAAAGGACGAAGACACCAGGATGATGCTGTTTCAGGACAGCGGCATACCGCTCGACGAAAAGATGCTGATGGGTGGTAGACGAGAACCCCACCAGATCAGGTGACTCCGCCTCCACCTCAGCCAGGAATTCCTCTCCGGACAGTTCGCGCTGAAGGTATATCAGGCTGGTCTCGTGACCGGCCTTCTTGAGGACCGCCGAGACGTAGCCCACGCCGTGATAAAACTTGCGCGAGCCGTACCGTTCGACCCCGCTGACATCCGAATACACAAGTACGATCTTCATTTCCCGTCTATCCAATCTGCCATTGTGAGTCCAGATCTGTCCTACTTCTTAATCATGGGCAAGAACCACGGCATAGGCCGAGCGCCAAAGTTCACCTCAATACTCCCACCGGCCGTCAGGTGCTCCTCCCACGTACTCTCGGTGGTGGAGAAATGCCCGGGGGGATCATATTCAGTCACCCGGTACGTAGCCGGGGCCAGCAGTTGAAAGTAGTAAACTCCATCAGGGCCCGTCAGGTAGGAAGCCACCTCTTCCCCGATAGCATTCGTTACTACTACAGTGGCCCCCGCCAGCATGTTCTCGCCAGCATCAAGTCTGCCGTTCTCATTCACGTCATTCCAAATGTATCCTTGCACAACACCGTACTGAGGTATGTCAGTCGCCGTAGGGGTAGGCGAGGCAATAAGTGTAGCGCTGGGCGTCAGTGTCGGCGTAGACGTAGATGTCGGCGTAGGCGTGATGGTGAGAGTGCTGGTGGGCAACGGAGTAGGGGTAGGCAGGGTGTACTTTAGAGTTAGCTCCGGACGCTTGCTGGTCGCGGAGTAATCTGATGACGCCACAGAATAGATCACCGACTGGCTACCAATGCCCTTGAGCGTCAGACCACGATTATCCTCCGGTGATGCTGCCCAATCCTGTGCCAGCGAGCGCAGGTTGAGAGTGACCCAACCTTCAGGGCTTTCCATCCTGACGGTCCCAGCAGGTAGGTCCACGCGATCCGTAGAACCCTTGGCCCCAGCTTCTTCCCACGCCTCTGCATCGCTGGCTTGATTCCAAGTAGCCTCATCCTCGACCCAATTGCGCAGCATCTTGTGGAAGGTACTATCCAAGGTGCGATCGTAGTTACGGCTGGTTATGTAGAGGCGCAGAAGAGCGGATTTCACGACAGCATTCTGCGGCACCTCGGAGAGCGGAAAGTAGATCAATGGCGAGTAGATGCTGTCGTGCTTGACTTTGAGCGTCCACTCACCATCGTAGTTACGGTCCTTTTCATATCCATACAGGTAGGTATCTTCCACGCCAGAATAACCATTAAGGCCCTGCTGATAGATCAGAGTGGTCAGCGTGCTGGCACCATCCGGATAGATATCGAAGCGATGCTCATTGCCGTTGGGCACAGAGACAGTGAGAATGCCACCAACAGGCGCAACAACAGACAACGCATAGTCGCCGGCGGTGAGATCGTAGTCTTCAACGGTGTAGGAGACGCCCGGGTCCAGGCCCATCCAGTTCAGGTCGAAGCTAATCTCTACCGATGAATTGCGATCATCTGACACCGAAGCATTGATAATGCTCGTGTACGGGTCGTAGTTAGCTTCCACGTAGGTCCAGTAGTGGACGCTCCCCGTCTGAGCGATATGCAGCCAGTAGTAGGACTTCGTCTCGTCCGTGCGTATCCTCAGCTCCCGTGGATTATCATTGAGCGTATAGCTGCCCAGGAAATCGAAGACCCAGTCGACTCCGTAGGGGAGAGGAGTACTATGATCACCCTCGTACCAGCAGAGACAGGTGTGATGATCGGCATCGTAGAAACAATCCACCCACGGATACGAAGGCCCGATGGCATCGTAGAGGTCCTGGGCGTGGTGTGGATAGACGACCCCGTCAGACGTGCCATGCAGCATGGCAATGGGAACCTGCATCAGGTTCATACCCATGCTCTGGCTCGAGCGTCGCTGATACTCAAAGGGAGCCGTGGCCGGGGTATGACCGATCTCTTTTTCGATTGTATCGGAGCGATAGCGCTGGGAAGGATCATTGAAGCATTCCCAATGCCAGGCGGCCAGATTAGTGGCCCCTTTCTCCTCCACCACCGCCGCGAAGACATCGGGATACTTGGCCGCTGTCGTGGCAGCGATCATCCCCCCCATTGACGGCCCGGTCAGATAGACACGCGAAGGATCCACCCTATAGGTGGCTTTCATGACATTCACCAGGTCAATGATGTCATGCTGTATAGGAAGTGAAGCGGTGTGCTGGCCCCGCAAGCCCGGCGCGGCCAGCAGCCAACCTCGTTCGTTTGCCTCCAGCCCCTTGGCGTAGACGGCATCAAGATGATTCGCACCCCACCAGGGCAAAGAGATGAGCAGCGGCACGTCCTCCTCACCAGTATAACTCGCGGGCACCTGCGCCATGGCCAGTTGTTGATGCCCGTCAAATGAGCTGGTTATGGCCCGATAGTCGTAGCGCGGCGCGTCCAGATCGCCCGCCACTACCAGTCGCGCATTAGTGGCCGACCAGGTCTTGTCACCCCAACTATCGTGGGCCTCCTCATCGTCGGTGATGGTAACCGTGTTCCACCCGGGCGTCAGAATCGCGGGGTCTATCTCCCACATTACTGTGTGTCCCGCAGCACAGAGAGCGCCGGAATCCCAGGACTCAGACACGCCTATTGACTGGCCATTGACCAGGATCGTGTTCTCGAACTTCACGCCGGCCTCATCCAGATACAGTCGAGCCCAGGTGGGATCGCCTTCCCAGATCAGCATCAGGTCTGCTGAGTCCGGGTAGTGCCCGGCTGGCCCCACGGTCATACAGTTAGAAACGGTAGAAGTGATGATGGCACGCGGGGTCGGCGTGGGGGTCGGTACCCCCGTAGGAAAAGGCGTTATTGTGGGCGTGCTAGTTGGTTCCGGAGTCACGTCAGGCGAGACCTCGTAGATGACCATCAACTTAGGTAATTGAGATGCGCTACCGTGCTCCGAGGTCCAGAAGGAGCGCTTGATGTTGAGACCGCTGCCTGACCCCACCAGGATCATACCACGATTCTGTGCCGGGGTGGACACCCAATCCTGCACTAGATTGGTAATCTCCCAATTATACCATTGATTGGTTTCCTGGATCGTCGTTGTCCCCGCCGCACTGAAATGGCGATCACTGGTATCATCGGCGCCCTTCTGCCCCCACATGTCGCCGCTGCTGGCCATATACCAGCTCGCCTCCGTCTCTTCCCAGGGTCTGATGAGCTTGTACGCGGTCACCTGGAAGGGATCATTGCAGCGGCGCTCGCAA
The DNA here is from genome assembly GCA_022013675.1 of Anaerolineae bacterium. Lineage (GTDB taxonomy): Bacteria > Chloroflexota > Anaerolineae > JAKLPW01 > JAKLPW01 > JAKLPW01. Next base: position 7,109 of record JAKLPW010000138.1, read on the forward strand.
TACCAGTTGGCATACAAGTATAGCCTGGCTTCCACCACATCGGCCCAGTAGGGAATGGACGAAATGTCAAAGCGAATGAGGGGCCGCATGATACCGGTGGAGATGACTTTCATGCCAGCATCCACCCCGTAGTTGTTCCACTCACTCCCAGCCTCCCCCAGAAGGAAAGTCTCTTCCACTCCAGTGTAATCCTGCGAGGGGCTGACTCCATATTGAAACCATACGCTGACGCTCTGCTGATGGTACATCGCCGCCTGGCCACCGTCCGTTGAGCCAACATCGGCGTACTGACGCGGATACGTTTCATCCACATAGCCAGATATCTCCGCCGCAGCGCGAGCCTCTTCCCCATTGAGGACGAGCGCAAACACCACCAACAGAGTCAGACCTATCAGCGACGCCACGAAAGCGTGCAACCAGTTTCGATGTCTGTACATTGGCACTTTCTACTCCCTTTGTACGAAGTCCTGCCAGACCTCTTGAGCGACCGAGGAAAACCGACCCTGAGCCTGGTGGACTAACAATGCATTATACCTGGAATCAGATCAACCTCCAATTGGAGGGCATTAAGCAAGACTTCGGAAGTCTATTGCCCCCGGAAAAACATACTCTGTTCTGTGCAGTTCCAAACCGGATTGCAGACAACTGCTGCATCGCCGAAGACTTCCGAAGTCTGGCCAGCATCCATCAGCGCACCAGCTCATAAACATGCACCGTATCCACACTGATGGGATCCACGGGCACGCACCCTTCTATGACGTCGGACACCCTCTCTCCAAACCAGAGCGGCTCTTCCTGCACCGTCATGACGGGACGCAGTCGCCCGCTAGATTCGATAGCCGCAGAAACGATGCTCCAATTCTGATCCGGCAGGTCGCCCCACCCTGCATCGTAGGCTCCCTCTCCCACCAGCACCCAGCGCACCCCCCATGTGCGCAACAGGTCCAGCGTCTCGTCGGAGGGGAAATTGGCCAACTCCGCGTCCTTCACCGCCAGGAACTCCTCCGGATAGAAGGTGCCGTGGCCGTAGGCCATGGGGTGCCGGTGATATACCGAGCGATAGAGCATCGGACCATTAAGGCCCCGGATGAGCGGGAATTGCATGACCGCCCCTTCCCCCCATTTGGCCATGTGCTCATCCAAAAGTTGGGCTGCAGTCTTGGAGAAACCGTAAGGAAGCGGAAAAGATGCGAAATCAAAGAGCACCAGGGCAACCAGCAGACTCCCAAGCAGCGGAATGGGCATTCTTCGCCGGCCGCGTCTCCACGACTCTCCATCTTTGCTCGCGGGCACATCCAGTATAGCCTCATGTTTTTCCTCTTCCCGGGTGAACCCCAACGCGGCGACGCCCATTCCCGCCAGCACCGCGACCGCGAACACGGTCACTAGCCCGAAACGGTAAAGAGTGCGCATGCCACCTGCAAAGGGAACGAAGAGGTACGCCAACAAGGCCGGAAGCGGGACCATGATCGCATTGGTAGCTCGCAACGAGTGATACTCCGCAGGATTGAGCGCTAACCGGCCGGTGAGGACATACATAGCGCGCGAGAAAAGCCCCTCCACCCAGCCGGGGACGGGTATGTAAACCCGCTCTCCTCCCCAGTGTAGCGTCGTTCCCAGGGCAACAACGAAAGACAGGCCCGCAATCCAGAGCAAAGCGCGCATCGCGGGTCGGGAACGATCCCATGACCGCAGTCCTATGAATGCCAGTACCAACGCCACCCAGCCAAGATAGACAAAGCCCGGCACATACCACGGATAGGAGGGAACGTGCCGTCGCGAAGAGAGCACGGCACGGCCCCAGATGGGATGGTACACATTGGGCAAAAAGAAATCTTCCAGGTTGGCGGCCCACTTCTCCACTTCTCGTAACGACCAACTCATCGTCGCACCGCCGCCACGGATAACCGGGAGGACCACGGGAGCAACCAGCAACATGGACACAGTCCCCATCAGCAACACATTGCGCCAGACAACAGCATCCCTCAGACTCGTCCTCCAAGGCCAGAGACGCACTAGAAGATAGAGTGCCGCGAAAAGGCCCACCACGTAAGCATAGTACCAGGAGGATAGGACGTTCACGGCCAGGAGAACTCCCGACCCAATGGCAAAACGGGCTTTTCTCTCCCTCAACATTCGTTCCAGGCTCAGAAAGAGCAATGGTATCCATTGAGTCGATATGAGAGGCAGCCACCCCGCCGCCATGGCGTGCATGCGGTAGGGGCAATAGGCAAAAATGACCCCCGCAATGACACCCGCCCACTTGCTGCCGGTCAGGTATGTCACCAACAAGTACATGCCCAGGCCCGACAGCACAAAGGAGAGGAAGAGCAGGCTGTTGAACGCGACCACTTCGTTGCCCAGGATCAGGATCGGAAAGATAAGCGCCTTGTTGGCCAGCATCGTCTCAGAAAGGGAGAGAGCATAGCCAAAAGGATAGAACATCTCTGGGTTGAAGACCGGCCACTGATGCAAATCCACCAACGAGTGCTTGAACCACCAGAGATCGTAGAGCCACACGAAGTTATCCCAAGGTGGTCCCGGAACGGCAGTAGTGAAGTGGCGCGCTAGGGGATAGGTCATCACCAAGGTGAGCGAGGTGAAGAACGCAACAACCCCCAGAATGACTCTCCAGCTTCCCCATTTCGGTTGGTTGGACTGTGCCTTTGTATTCATAGTTGTACGGGTGTGAGCGGGTTAGCGATCAGCGGTCAGCGATCAGCTCTCGTTGGGTGAGGTCTCCCGACCGAACCCCTCTCCGTTGGGTGAGGTCTCCCGACCAAACCCCTCTCCGTTGGGTGAGGTCTCCCGACCGAACCCCTCTCCGTTGGGCGAGGTCTCCCGACCGAACCCTCTCACCCATCATCCTCAGAAGACTGGACGGAAGCGGATCGAGGGAGTGAAGCCTCCGGCAAGGCTGTCCGCCTCGAGCCGGTCCACACCTGCCAGCGTTTCCAAAAGAGAAAGAGAAGATTGCCCACGCCGTCGCCCCACAGATTAAGCTTGCTCTCCCCAACCCTTGCCGTGTAATAAATGGGCAACTCTCGCGAGACTAGATCATCGCGAAGAAAGGCCTCGATCTTGAGTTCTTCCGACAGTGACATCCCATCGCTGGTTGCGTTCAGCAAAGGTAGAACAGACCGCTTGAAGACCCACATCCCTGACTGGGAATCATGCAAACGAATGCCAAAAAGGAGCAGGACGAAGATGTTTAGCAGCCGATTGCCGAATACGCGCAAGGCGGTGCCCGCCCCACTGCTCTTGTGCCCTGTTCGATCGCACGTAATGAAGTCTATCTCCTCGTCGAACATTACATCCAGTAGGACGGGAATAAAGTTGCGTGGATACGTTCCATCGCCGTCCATCGTGACGATGATATCCCCACTGGCAGCCTTGAAGCCGGCCTTGTAGGCGGCCCCATAGCCTTGCCTCCCCTCGAAGACGACTGTTGCTCCCAATTCGCGCGCAACCTTGGCCGTGTCATCCGCGGAGTTGTTGTCCACGACAATGACCTCGTCGACCAGGTCGGGCATGTCCGACATCACTACCGGGATACCATCTTCCTCATTGTAACACGGCACAACTACGGAAATCGTGCGGCCTTTATACACTCTCTGTCCCCCTCAGATTTAATATAAACGTACCCTCACCAGCAGCCAGACAGGACAATCCTGAAAGGCTACTCCTCCTCAACGTGCGTAATCTTCTCTGCCTGTTTGATCTTCTCACCACTCAGCCGATAGCGCATCTTCGCCCCCTTGAGACCGATCCACTCACGCCCCACCCTCGGCAGAACCAACGGGTTGAAAATGATGTTCACGGTCAAGAAGCATTCGTAGGTGCAGAAACACTTAGAGTCTACTATACCCTTACGAATCGCGCGCGCCTTCGGGCTGAACCAGAGCTTCTTGAAATCATAGTCATAGTCGCGGACGTTGCCAATCTCCTTGTCCAGTAGCAACTCACAGGGGTGTACCTGGCCTCGGCTGAACATGTTCCCAGCCAACGCTCCCGCATAGCAAGGAATCTGGAAACGTTGCTCCCGAACGGTCTTGGCAATAATCTTGGGTCGCACCATACGTTTAGCGTTGATGACGTCCCCAAAAGGCATCTTGTAGTAGCCACTCAATATGAGATGCCTGTTATCGGCCTCCAACACACGCTGGAACTCCTCATACTTGGCTATATCGAAGTCCTTGGCCCCCGGCTCTCGAGGTGCTCCGCGGGTCAGCAGAGTGAAGACGGTATTGACCCCTTCCTTACGCTTGAGGTAGTCGTAGAGGTCCAGTAATTGATGCTGATTGTAAGCCGATACAGTTACTTCGACACAAGTGCTGAAATTGGGATAGTGCCGTTCCAGCTTACGTAGCTCCCTATAGGTAGTAATAGTCTTATCGAAAAGACCAGGCACACCCCGGATCTCATTATGTAACTCAGGGAGGCCATCAATGGAGATATCAATGTGCAGATCGAGATCGGGACAACTGTCAAGGATATCCCGCGTGGTTCGCACAACCCTAGCGGTCATGCTACCGTTGGAGGGGATGCCCACGTTGACGGCATGGTTGTTCTTGTGGAATATCTTGACGATCTCGGCCAGGTCGCGGCGGAGGAAAGGCTCCCCGCCCGTGGGTGTGAAGAAGAGCATATCGTCCATACTGGCCGAGACCTTCTCTATCTCATCTATAGTTAGCTCGTTCTTTATCGTCTCCGGGCGCACCCCAAGCAGACAGTGCTTGCAGCGCGCATTGCAGTTCTCGGTGACAAAGAAGACAAAATACAACGGCGTGGCACTTCCTTTGTAAATGGCCCTCTTTGCATACTTCAGATATCCCAACGCGCCCATATTATTGTAATACCTCCAACAGTAATGACTAATAGCTCACTATTATACCATAGATGATAGATGATAGAACAGCCCGATTTTGGTTATGGGGACAGGGTTCTTCCCCTAAACTTCGGAAATCTTCCGCGCGACACCGTTCAAACAGAATCTAGTTTGTCCCGACTAGAATGTGGACACCTTGCACATGCGATAGACTTCCGAAGTCTACCTCGCGAGCCACCCCAGTTCTCTGTGCCTCAGTACCTCTGCCCCCGGGCGTAATCCACAATTGCCCAGACAATTCCCAGCCCGGAAACGAAAAGATTCAACGGAAGGAACAAGCAACTTCGCAGCAGAAACCACTTCCCTCTCAGTTTCCCCATGAAACCCAGAAATGGCCAGTTCAAAGCCACGAGCATCACGTAAGCCCCTAGAGCGGGAAGCAGCCAAACCGGCAGCCAGGATGCCAGCGCGAACAGAGCGAACAGAACGATCAATCCAGCCAGAGGAACTCCTAAGGTAAAGAACCAGGGCACTGAGGCCCAATGCTTGCGCCCGGTACGTCCTAGCTTGTTGCGCAGAAAGGTCATGAACAGACCCCTCGAACGCTGCAGGTCGCACTTCAGCAGACCCCAGAATCCATAGTGTTTCACGTGCTCCACTGTCAAGCGCTGATCCAGGAAGACCTTGCAGCCACCGGTAAGCAACCGCTGTCCGAACTCAATGTCTTCAGTAACACTGGCACCCAGGTAGTGTTCATCGAACGCCCCCATGGCCAGAAGGCTCTTCCGACGAATGGAGGCCACACTGGTGAAGAACAGGCCCACGTACTTAGGTTGTCGGCGGTAAGTATAATGCATCCAAAGGTTCTTGAACTGACTGCAAAAGTTGGCATAGCGTAGCCGGTGGCCCAAAAGACCCACGACCCCAATCAGAGCATCATCCTGGAAATCCTCGGCGATAGTGCGAAGAGTATCGGGCTGGATGATCACATCGGCATCTGTGAAGAAGATGATCTCGCCATAGGCCGCCAGAGCACCTTCATTCTTGGCCCAGGCCGCTCCCTTATTGACGGGTTGGCTCATGATTCGGCAAGGATAGCGCTCCGCGATCGCGCGGCTCTCATCAGTTGAGGCATCATCCACTACTATGACGTCATAATCGCTGTAGTCGGACGCGTAGATAGCTTCGAGACATTCAGCTAGCGTCTTGGCCCCGTTGTAGACCGGGATTACGACCGAGATGTGCATAATCCTTCCCTGGGAATCATTTCGCACTGCGCGCGCATATCAACCCTGTGCATTATACTACACCAATCTGAACGAGAAGTGAAAATGGCCAAGGCCGGTATTACAATATCTTCATACCTTCGTCCCGTTGGACGAGCCTCTTGTATTGGGCTCTTCGAGGTCTCCTGACCGAGTCCAAGGTCTACATACTCGGTCAGGAGACCTCGTCCATCTGAGGTCAGGAGATCTTCGTCCATCCGAGGTCAGGAGATCTTCATCCATCCGAGAGAGATGATCCTCATCACTTCTCCCCCCGGCGACGGACCACACAGGCCGGCATACCCACCGCTATGCTATAGGGCGGGATGTCCTTCGTGACCACGGCCCCGGCCCCGATAATCGCCCCGCGCCCTATGGTAACGCCGTTCAACACGATGACACCTGCCCCCAGCCACACGTCGTCCTCTATGATAATATCCCCCCTGGTGGTTATGGGCTGCGAACGAATAGGAGCATCTAGATCATCGAACCCGTGCTCGTAGGGGCTGAAGACACAGTGAGGCGCAATCTGCACATCCTTGCCGATGTGCAGGCTGCCCAGAAAACCCTTGAGATTGCAGGGCCCCTGTACGTGAGTGCCGTCGCCGATGGTGACGGAACCCTTGTGCCCGGTCTCCACATTGGTACCTCTATAGAGATGAACACCCCGACCCAAGACGATGCGCCCGCCGTGAGGGTGAGCGAAGATCGTCACGAAGTCGTCTACGAAACTTTGTGGCCCGATCTCCAACTCACAAGCCATGATCTGGGCCTTGGGTGAGATGTACGGCTTCTCTGTCAGATGGGCCAGGATACGCTTGTCCTTGTATGGCCCGCGTAGGGAACCGGCGATGCACATGCAAAGCCGACCAATGATCGGCCGGTCCGACAATCGCATGCAGATTACCATGATCGCTCGTTTCAGTCTCCACTTCATGAGTATACCCTCTAAACGTACCCATTCTCCCGAAACCACTGGACAGCTTGCGCAAAGGCATTCTCCAAGGGCGTCTGCGGCAGCCCTAGTTCCTCGATGGCCCTGGACGGATCGCACGTCAACGCCACGGGACGATGTCCTGCTTGCGCCGGCGCAGGTTTCTTTGCTGTTAGCAGCAAGCGCCGCACCTTCGCCCTGGCGCGAGTCCCGACACTGGCCTTCGCTACCCGAGGCGGAGCAACATCCGAGACTTCTTCCATTAGTCTCAGGAAATCCGCTAGCGCGAGATTCCCATTTACATTTCCCAGGATGTAGCGATGACCGATGGCACCCTGCTGTGCAGCCAGGATGTGCCCCCTCGCCACGTCTTCGACCGCAACAAAATTGATTCCTCCAGGCGCGAAAGAGGGCATCTTCCCTCGCAAATAGTTCACAATGCGCTGTCCGGTGCTGGTCGGCTTGATGTCCCGAGGACCAATGGGCGCACAAGGGTTCACAACCACTATCGGGTACCCTTTCTCCCCCAACACAAGAGCCTCGGTCTCAGCCAAAAACTTCGACCGAGCGTAATGGCTGGCCGTGTCCCACAGATTGAATTCGGTGTCCTCGGTGGGAAGGCTATCGTCTTCAGGCCGACCTATAGTGCCGATGGTGCTGGTGTAGACTATCTTGCTGGCTCCCGCTTCCAGTGCCAGGTTCAGCACTTTCTTGGTTCCTCGGACGTTCACATCATACATGAAAGGAGCGTCCTCCTCGCAGGTACTATAAAAGCCGGCCACATGATAGACCACATCACATTCGCAGAGTCCCTGACGCAAAGCCTCCTCATCCAGCACATCTCCGCACACCGTCTCCACATCCAAGCCTTCCAGGTTACGCAAGCTGCTGGTAGCTCGAACCAGCACTCGCACCCGCACGCCATCGTTGAGCAGCTCGCGCACCAGCGCCGATCCCACAAAGCCCGTCGCTCCAGTTACGAATGCTCTCTTCATGCTTGCTTCCACCGCCTCTTCAGGCGACTCAGAAGTGTCACCAACCTGCCTCGCCGTGGAGAAGCCCCCGCCTGCTCCAGCTCCTCCTTCAGCTCCAAGAAGGGAATCATCTGGCGTTGTACTGACTCCTCGTCCGCCGGACTGATCTCTTGTTCCCACCGTGCCCCAGGATAGTGCTCCAGAGCCTTAACACCCAGGGCCATGGGCGACATGCGCCGTAACTGGACCAGAGTGTCAGCCACGGCGGAGTCCCCTTGCCCGGGTAGACCCACCATAGCGAAGACCCGGCAACGTATGCCCGCTTCCCGACAGGCTCGCACCACCTCTGCCGTCTGGGCGACGTACTCCTCCCTCGTCTCATCAGGGCGGAGGCGATTCATTCTTCGCAGGACCTCCTCGCCGGTGGTCTCCAGTCCGATCTTGATCCAACCACAGCCAGCCTCTTTCATCTGCCTCAGTAGGTCAGCGTCGAAGTGTTCCGGGCGGGACTCGCACTCCCAGGTGAATCGCGAGCCTGCGCCCAACTCGGGGCGCTCCCGAATCTCAGCACAGATATCCAGCACCCGCTGTCGATCACGAGCGAAGACCGGATCCCGAAACACCACCCTCCGAGGTGCGTAGCGCTCCACTAACCAGGACAACTCGGCGACCACGCTCGAAGCCGAACGGGGACGGAAACGATGGCCCTGCGCTGCCACGTAAGGGCAATAGGCGCAGAGATCGTCACAGCCCCGGCTGCCCATGATGCTCAGGAAGCGATACTTGCGCCACGGAAGCAGGTCCCAAGCTGGATAGGGAACGGCATCCAGATCGAGAATCCAGCCGTCAACGTCACAGCCCACGACACTCAGATCGGGAGCCCTGAGCAGAGAGGAAAGCGAATCTCCACCCGCCAGGCACCTGCAAGCAGCCGGGAACAGTGATTCTGGCTCCCCTACGAGCACTGTCGTTGCCTCCCCTTGCTCCAGCACCTCAGAGCCAACGAATCGCATGGCCGGCCCAAAAGCGATGATATAGGCGTCGGTACACGCTCGCCGCAACCGCCGCAGCATCCCAATGTCCACATCGAGAGTAGCATGAGAAACGAAGACTCCGATGATCTGGAATCCCTCCCTCGATGCATAGTCAGCGAGCGCCTTCGCATCCAATCCCTCCACAACGGCATCTATAAGTTCTAGTGCCCAGCCCTCCTGGCGCAGCACCGCTACTACCGTAGCAAGGGTATGGGGAGGATAGAGAAAGGCCCCCTCGTAAGGGTATACGTTACCCAAACCGGCGGATCCCTCGCGGTTGGCCGTGGTACCCGGTTCGCTAGGTGGATTGATTAGCAGCACTCGTCCGGATTTCATATTGCTCCCTGACCAGCAGATGCGCTCCGCTGTTCATTCTCAGACGCCTATCCCGTGCCGATCACTTGATCCGGTAGACGACCGTCAGACCCTTCTCGTCGCGATACTCATAAGCCAGATCCAGATCATCAGGAGGCTGGCCCGTGTTCAACAGGAATCCCAGTTGAGGCCGCAGAACCGTCAACTCCCACTCGTCCGCCACCAGATAAGCGGCTCCGTGCGAGCGCGCGTAGCCGATGTAGCGCTCATACTCCGCGTGGGGCGAGGGCACCCAGTCCCGCTCGGCATACACCGCAATGGAAAGGTCGCGGGCCATGATAATAGCATCAGACGGGATGTTCTCCTGCATCCATAGCCCAACATCTCGGCGCGCGAAGTTAGTGACCTCTAGCCCATCGCGCACAGCCAAGGGCTGCATCAAGAGGAAGTAGAGCACTACCAGCACCGAGGGCGTCCAAAGAGCGAACCTCTGCCACCGATCCGCCCGCTTATCCAGCAGATTCTTCAGAGTTGTTGCGAGCCAATCTCCTAGCCAAACCAGGCCGTGCGCCGTCCAGAGCAGCAGAGCCGGGAACACCGGGGAGAAGAAACGGAGCTCGATGTGGAAAGGAAGAAAGGAAAGCACCGGAGCCATACAGAGCGTCATGAAAACTTCATCTATCGCCCGCTCTCGATCCCACGCAACCCCAAAGAGACCCAGGAACACCGGGATCAGCAGATAGGTGGAAAAGGACGTCCTCCTCAAGAACCGCTCCTTCAACGTACGCGCGTTGGACGCAATGCGCTGCAGGAAAGCCGCCGGGTCACGGAGGATCAAGTCCTGGAGACTTACCTCGAAGCGTTCCTGGGAGAACCAGATGATCTCCTTCCCTTCACTGTCCAGGCTTGCAGTAACGCGATCATACTCCGCGGGGTCTTTGTCGACCACGGCGGCCCCGATCTCGTAAGTCACGCCCAGCTTGCCTGTCACCGTCCATTGTCCGGTGTGGCGATGCAGGTATAGCATATATGGGAGGGTCACCAGCACGAACACCCCAACGAACAGGAGCAGTCCCATCAAGGTGTGGCGAACGAACAGACTGCGTCTGATCGCCTTGAGCACGACAATGAAAACTAGCATCACAGCCGCATAGGTGATACCCTCAGGACGGGTCAGGTAGGCCAGCGAGAAAAGCCCCCCGGCCATGGCGTAGCAAGCGAGGGAGTCATCGAAGGCCGCCCGCAGGACAGCAAACAGCCCACTGTAGATCAGGAGAATATAGAGAGGCTCGGACATGGTACCCCAATACTGCACGCTGGTGGTCAAAGCGGGCAGGACGGCCAGCAAACAGATAGCAACGGTCGTGACACGTCTTCCGTAGATACGACGGCCAATACCGTAGACAGGGACAAGGAGCAAGGAGCCACATATGATGTTCACCACCTCGCTGCCTGCTTCCAGATTATGGATGAGCAGTCCCACAGCAGCACTGAGGATGGGGAAAAGCGGCGTATAGTGCAGTTCGGGATAGCCTGAGGTGGTGAAGCCTCTCCTGGTGAGCAGATTCACTCCCAGGCGCAGGTAGTCCGGCTCATCCCATTTGATTACCCTGTCAGCCAGCACGGAAATCAGCACTCGGACCACAAAGGCTGCCAGGACGATAGCCGCCAGGGTCCAGACCTCATGCTTGTCTGCGACTTGCTTGTCTGCGACTTGCTTGTCTGCGACTTGCTTGTCTGCGACTTGCTTCTCATTGACGGCCGTTTCACTAACCATCTACTTCAACGCCTCCAGATCCATCATCATCAAATCGCCAGGCTTCGCAGCGCTAGACTTCGGAGCGCCAGACTTCGGAAGTCTTCACAATCCGGCCCTGAACAGTATGCAATCCGATACTCAATAGACTTCCGAAGTCTTTCCGACCTCGCCACACCAGACCTGCGCGCGATAGACTTCCGAAGTCTCTCTCCCACCAACCGCCCCTGCGACAAGCGTCCCAACCCGCCAGGGGATATCGCGAGGGTGAAGTACATCAATGGGAGAAGATAGGGCAAGGTATGCTATCAGCAAGATGATCACAAACGTGCCCAGCACCAGAGAACGATCCTCTACCGGCTTCTTACGCATCGCGTAGATGATGTATCCTGCCAGAGTCCCCAATCCCAAGGCCCCAAGCGGTACAAGCAGGCTCTCCCTTGATCCCCAGCCCCAGCGAACGTGACCCATGGTGGGGATGTAGCACTCTGGGCACTTCCATGCAGAAGGCCACCAGTACTGCATCAACGGGTTGGCGATCTTCTCGGAGACCTGCGGATTCAAAGCAGTAATGAGAATCATGGCCCCGACGCTGTACAGCGCCAATGGCACGAAAAGCCAACGCAGGCCCCTGGGCAGGAAAAGCAAGGGCACGACTACAAAGGGAAGGATGGGAATCAATCGCCGAGGCCCCGGGCTGGTCCCACCCATGGGATTAGGAACCACCCAGCTAGCGTTGAACACCAGAAACAGTAGCGCCACCGCGATGAAGAAAAGCGCCTCCCGGCGGTAGGTCTTGTCCCGAATCATGACCCCGAGACCCACGGGAACCAGCAGCAAGACGGGCGATTGAACGAACAATCCCTTGGCCCCAAAGGTTATCGCCCAGAGAGCTGAAAGGCTCAGCTTGAAGGCCCCCAGAACCCCCGACTGGAAAAACCGTCCCCAGGTAACGTGATACTCATAGCCAAACTCCAGCGGATTTCCAAAGCGCACATAGTTATAGTACGCAAGACCCCCTATCAACGGCAGGCCTCCGATGAGATAGCGTGCCACGGCCCGCCGGGTCTCGCGAAAGGCCAGGATGTAGAAGAAAAGAGCCAATCCGATAAGAGCCGTCTGATACTCCGTGACAATGGCCAATCCCATCAGAAAACCCGCCAAGGAAAGGTTGACGCGGTCCTCCCGACCACAGCGGATCATGAAGACGGTATAGAAAGCGGCGAAAGCAAAGAGGGCCGCCGTAACGTGCGCGTAGTAGAGCGTAGAGAACGGCAGCACTAAGGTCCCCAGACCACAAGCCACAACGATGAGAGACGGCAGGATGGTCGCCCCACGTAGCATCTTGAGAAAACGGTAGAGAAAAACAGCCAGGAGAGCGGATGGACCCGCCACGGTGAAGGCCGTCAGCAAATAGAGCCAGTAGCGCGTGATGGTGGGCGATGCCGCCGAGGCCTGGACCTCGATATTGCGCCCCAGTCCTTGCAGACGATCCATAGCATAGTACACCCCAACGCCCAGGGCCGAGAGCCCAGGAGCGCTGTAGCTGTAATAGTGATCGCCGTATCTCCCCTTGTCTTCCGTGTTTTGATGATAGCTATCAATGTGCGCCTCCTGATCACGGGCCAGGGAGAGAGTCAGGTCCAGGCGTGCATTCTGGCTCCATCCTGCCTCCTGGATGAAGTAGGTGTAGAAAGTAAGTAAGACGATGAACAGAAGGAACTCTTTCTTACCTCTCAATCGATCGGCAATCATGTTCGCCTCCTACTCCCAACCACCGCTAATCCCTCTCGTAGAGATAGACGTCCACGGTCTCTACTGCGTAGCGATACGAGAGATCAGAATTAGCAAGATGATAGCGTTCATCCAATTTGTCTTTCAATACTCGAATCTGGTCGAAGGTGCTCCGTCCCGGATAGGCATCCAGGGGTGCCAGGAACCAGACACGCCCATCCTCACCCAACCGACGCTCCACGAAGGACAGCGTCGGCTCGATAGCTTCGGAGGCATCATCCCAGCGCCGGCCATAATGCGCCCAGACTATCTCCTCGACGCGCCCCAGTGAGGCCGGGAAGGCCACCTGGACCAGATCCCCATCGTAGTAGTAATTGAAAGTGGTAGCCAAATAATCGGGAGCGATGATGATGACGTCTCCCTCACCAGCTTCCGCTTCCATGCGGGCTGCCACCTCTCGCAGACTGGACATGGGACGTCTGTAGACTCCCGGCCAGCTTCTGCTCCAGAGCAACAGTATGAGCAAGATGCCTACTGCCACGCCGAGCTTCCAGCGAATGGCCCACAGCCCCCGCGCCATGACCAGGCAGAGAGCCGGGAACATGACCAGCGTCACGTAGCTGGGAATCACACCCACGGCGCGTGGGGTTAAGAGAACACCCAGCAGGATAGGCGCGAACAGACAGACAACCGCCAGGTCCAGAGCAGGGCACAGCCGATACTTGATCCCGAACTCCCTGTCGCTCGCAGTAAAGGTCAGAGTGCCAATGGCGAAAAGCACCACCCAGGGATAGACCCTGTCCCAGGGCCAGAATAGTGAAGTCAGATCGTTGAACAGACGCAGCACATTGTCGAACTTGGAGATGTGCTTCAGCCATTCTCCCATGATGACCAACTGCCGGGCCTGCTGCAGAAAAATGGGTACCCAGGGCACATACGCAGCCACGACGACGATCTGTGCTAGAAGCCAGCGCCACCAGAGCTCCCGAAGCCTACGCTTCCAGAGCATCTCGAATCCCATCCAGAGGTTCTCAGCGACGACGAAGAGCACGCCCCAGTTATGTGTGTAGACCAGCATGATGGAGGCAGCCACCCAACCGACCCACGCCATCCTATCCCCTCGCGTCCAAATACGCCACAGTAGCAACATGGAGATCGTGCTCAACAGTGGCACCAGCGAGTACATCCGCGCGGTGCGGGAGTAGAGCACGTGCAGCGGCAACAGGGCAGCAATGAGCGTCGCCACCAGGGCAATCTTGTCATCGAAGAGCTTGCGCCCCAGGCGATGTACCAACGGCACAGCGAGCGCCCCGCAGAGAGTGGAGAAGAGCCGAATGGCCCACTCGCCCCTGCCGAACAAAATAGTCCAGAAATGCATGATTAAGTAGTAGAGCGGCGGGTGCCCGTCGTTCCTCAATGCCTCGATGATGCCCCTCGGAAAGGGTTTTGCGGCAATGAAGATCCCCTGAGCCTCGTCGCGCCAGAAGCCCAAGCCACCCAAACCGTACACGCGCAAGGCCAGGCCGACCAGCGTCAGGATCAACACGATGATCAAGTTCGTCCTGCTTCCGGCCAAGTCAGAATACCGGCGTTTTCTGGAATTCTCAATTTCGCGTACGTGATTCAAAGACACCTCTCACATCCCCAAACGCCACACTAGCTCCAGACCAGACACACTGTCATTCTGAGCGAAGCGAATAATCTGCCCTACATCACTTCACCCGCACAACTACCAATCGCTCCTCTTCGCTGTTATCGACATGCACCCACTCGAAACCCGGCGGCAATGTCTCCTCCTGGAGTAGCGCCTCGAACTGAGGGCGCAGATGCACCACCTCTCGTTCGTCAATCACGAAATACTCAGCCCCCTTGAGCCGGGCATAGTGGAGCACCTCGGGTATCTCGGCGTTGGGAGTGGGCACCCATCGGGCGTCGGCGTGGAAAGCGATAGCCGGGTAACGGGACATGATGATCGTGTCGCGATCCACGCGATCCTCCAGCCAGAGCCCCACATCCTTGTGTGCCATGCGGTACGAACCGCTACTGGTAGTCCGTAGGGTAACAGGCAGACGGGATGCAAAGAAAGCCAACACCAGAACGAGAGGGAGCGTGACGCAGAGCTTACTCCAGAGAGGAGCGGATTTGCTTTCGCCCTCATCTGGACCCCGCCTACGCCCCTTCATTGCTAGAAGCGTGTCGGCAAGCCATTGCCCCCAGACATGCAAACCCTTCGCCACCCAAACCACTATAGTAGGCAACAAGGTAGCGATATAGCGATCCTGAATGAAGAACAGGATGAATCCCAATACCGGCAGGGCCGAAGCCAACCAGATCAACTCACGCTTAGCTCTCACCTTATCCCAGGGCACACCGAACAGCCCTAGGGCCACAAAGGGCACTAGGAAGGATGGAAAGAGATTGGCCGAGAAGAGAGATCCCAGGAACTTCCAGGTGTTGCGATAGAGCAGTCGAAGGAACTCCACCGGATACTGGCTCACGTAGTCTAACATACTGACGTTGTAGCTCTCGTGGGAGAAGAAGAAGACCTCCTCGCCAGTATTGTCGAGCCCCCAGGTGGCCCTGTCGAAGGCAGCAGTATCTCCCTTGCTCAAACCGATGCAGGTCACGAATGTTACGCCCGCTTTCTCGGTTACCATCCAAGAACCGGTATGGAGGCTGACGTAATAGGCATAGGGCATGAAGAAGAGCAAGAACCCGGCGACGTAGGCCACCAATCCCAGCAGCACCGGCCGCGTGAAGAGCCGCCGCTCAAAGAGCTTGACGACCACCAAGGCCCCGGCGATGATCACCAGGTGGCCGATAGCCTCGGGTCGTATAAGATAGGCCAGCGCGAAAGAGGCCCCAGCCCCGGCGTAGTACCGACCTTGATCTCTCTCCATGGCAAGAATCGCACAATAGACGCCCAGGTAGATGAAGAAGTAGTACGGCGGCTCTGTCAGGGTTCCCCAGCGCAACACTGCTGCCGTCAGAGCCGGCCAGAGCGCCAGCAGAAGAACGCTGATGTAGCCAACAGCCTTGCCGTAGAAGCACCGGGCCGTTAGATAGATGGGCGCCACCAGCAAGGTTCCGAAGAGCACGTAACAGATGCTGCTTGCCAGCTCCATGCTCCTGGTCACCAAGTATAGCAGACCGGTAAGAAGTGGGTACAAGGGGGTGTGGTGCACGTCCGAGTACCCCGTAAAGCTGTAGCCCTGTCCGGTCAACCAGTTGCGCCCCAGCCAAAGATAGAAAGGCTCGTCGCCCCAGACCACCCTGTCGAAGCTGAGCAGGTATATGCGCACGCCCATGACCAGCATGGCCAGGCCCGCAACTATCCATTTCTCCGGAGCCTTCTCCAGGGAGTTGCGAACGCTTGCTATCCATTTCATCACTACTCTACTCACGTTTCCCATCCTCATCGCTATCACGACCCTCCAACTCCTCCACCCGTTTGGTAAGCAGAGCAATCTCCTGGACCAGCACCTTGATCTGCTCACTGAACCGGGAGATGCTCATCGAGAACTGGAAGAGAATCAGCAATATACAGACCAGGGCAATCAGGAAGATGAAGGCCGGCGGATAGAGAATACCCAGTGCGTAGGAGATGGCATCTACAACATCGACGAAGATAGGCACCAGCACCAAGAGAATGGCCGTCAGTATCCACAAGAGCGCATACTGCTCCTTGATCTTGCGGGTGCGCACCTGGTTGATAACGAAGAATGCCACGGCCACCCCCAGAAGGATGACGAATATTCGTGTTTGCAGTTCCATCGGTTCAGCGATCATCCTTGCCTCCAATTTGATCCGAACTTACCTCGTTACATGAACCGGATGTGAGTTATCCGCTTGCCAGGGATTGCCAAATCCCGGCCTTCTACCCTATGGGACAGAAATTTGACAATTCCCTTGGAGCCGAATAACTGCCGGCAGATCTTCACCGAGGTGTACTAGTCCCAAGGTTTGGCTGGATGCCGCTTTAGCCAAGCTACCAGAATACACCAGAGAGCTAACCCACCAAAGAGATAATGCGATTGCAGGAACCTGATAACAATCGGAATGTTGTAGCGATAGTCCCGGGCCACGATGACGTAAGAGAGCGCCATCAGCAAAGGCCACCACAGCGATAGTCGCTCCTCCTCTCCCATCTGGAAGCCCAGAACGATGAACGGGAGCAGCAACCAGGTATACGTGTAAAGTGGAGAGGGAGGCATGACCAATAGTATCGCCGTCACCACCAGACCGTACTCCAGGCCGAACCGTCTCTCGCGCGGATCCCCAGATCCCCAGGTGATCAAGCACGAGACGATGATCACCACTCCCGAACAGAGGAGAGTCAGCCCATTCGCCAGCCAGGGGAGGTTCATTCCCCGCACAGGCTGAGCGAAGAGATTGTCTGTCAGTGCCCGAGTGAAGAAGGCATTGAAACACATGTGATAAGGATAAGCGACGAACCCACCGCTGGAATACAGGGACGTGAATTCGAGATACCCGGGGATCGTGTCGAATCCCACCACAGCGTAAGAGCCAACTACCAGCACCAGTGCCACAATCCCCGCCCATAGCACCGGACGCCAGCGCCGCTTCCAAAGAAGATAACCAACCAGAATGGCGGCAAAGAACTTGATCGCTATGGCGAGCCCCAGGAGGGCCCCTGCCCAACCTTCGAGTCCTCTTTTAAGCAAGTAGAAACTCAACCCAATAGCCAGGAAGATGAGCACATCTATCTGGCCCAGGCGCAGACCCACAAGCGCAGGCCGGAAGCCATAGAGCAACAAGAGAGCCAGCGCCAGCCGAGGAGGCGTGATCATTCCCTGCGAGAGAAGTATCAACCAGCACCCCAGGCCCAAAGCAATCACGTTCAGCGTAGCCCAAATGACCGAGGCCCAGGCATAGGGCAAGTAACTCAGCGGAAGCAACAGTATCGCCAGCACCGGAGTGTACGAATAGGGCCAGACAGTATTCTCCGCCTTATAGTCGAAGTCGCCGCTCTCCATTGCCTCCTTGAATGACACCACGTCGGCATAGATGTCACGCCCCTCGCGAAGGTCGACCGCTGCCTTGAAATAGACGGCAAAATCGTGGTTGTTGGTGATCATCAGCACGCGCCCGTAGCTCACGACCACCATCACGGCCAAAAGTGCGACCACGAACCACCAGGTCTTCACAGGGATGATATACTTGGGAACCAGCTTCCCCGCCTCAGCGTCTCTCCCCATGTTATACCTCCAGCACATCGCGGAGGGGAGCGAATCGAAACGTACTCAGCAACCTCTCCAGTTTGCTCAACGTTGAGTTGATGTTGTAGTAGGTCACGAAACGTGACAACGGCGAGAGGGATCTTAGCCGCAGGGTATCCCGGAATGTCTCCCAGGGATGCATATAGAGCACGAAAGGCTGTCCCTGCCGGTTGATGCGTCGCAATGCCCAGCGCAGGAACGGATAGGGGATCGCTCGCAGATAGAACCCGCCACACACAGGCAGAGCAAGACTCCCTATCCTCAATGCCGATAGAGGAAACTCGACCAAGTCTCCCGCACCGGCGTCCACCGTAATGTCAGCCTCTGAAGGATGATACGGACTGGCCGGACAACCGTTCACACCATAAAGATAAGTACGCAGAGGAAAGATGCTGGAATCGTAACGATAACCGTGCTCTTTCAGCACTTCAATCGCCCAGCGACGCTCGTTGTCCAGGGAGAAGGTCGGAGCCCGATAGCCAACGATGTCCTTCATGTCGACGATCTCCTCCATAACCTCAGCAAAGGCCTCCAACTCCTGACGAAAATCATTTGGCTCCATCTCCCAAAGAGGGCGATGACTCATGCCATGGCAGGCAATCTCATGGCCCGCCTTCCCAATCTCCCCTATCAGGTTGGGGTGCATGGCAGCCACCTCTCCCACCACGAAGAAGGTGGCCCTGACACTATAACGATCCAAGAGAGCCAGAATAGGGTGGGTAGCTTCCTCTACCTGGGGCCGCGGTTCGCCCTCCAGGTTGTGCCGGATCAACTCGGCGTGATACCAGTCTTCCACGTCAAAGGAGAGCGCGTTCAGAGTTGTCCCTGCTTGAGCATTCAAGGAGTTATCCTCTCTCATGGCGCGCAGTGTCAGGGCGAACGGCGTTGACGTGGGTCCGCTGGCGCAGCATCACGATGAAGATAGCCAGTGCCATCTTGAAGACGTAGTAGATTGGCTTCAGGCTGGCATGCATGGACTCCCCGCTAATGCGCTCCCGCATGGTGACAGGCACTTCCTTAACCCGAAAACCCGCGTAGTGAAGCAGTATGATGGTATCGGCATCGGGGAAATCCACCGGATAGTTGTCGCGCGAGAAGAACTCAAGTACCTCGCGGTTCAAAGCCTGTAGTCCGGAGGTGGCGTCGGTGAAGTGCCGCCCGGTGGCCACAGAGACCAGATGCGAGAAGATGGACATACCAACTCTCCGAACCCAGGAGCTCTGATACTCCATACGCCCCAGGAAGCGAGATCCCAGCGCCACGTCGGCCTCTCTGCTCTCGACCACCTCCAGCAAAGCGGGCACGGAGCGGGGATCGTGCTGGCCGTCGCTATCCATCATAACCGCGTAGTCGTAACCCCGCTGAATGGCATACCGGAAACCGGTTTGCACGGCTCCCCCGTAGCCCAGATTACAGGGCAGGCGGACTACCTCGGCTCCCATGCGCTCGGCCACGGCAGCAGTATCGTCACTTGAGTAATCATCAATGACCACGAAATCCAACCCCTGTACGGCCTGGCGTAGTTCCGTGATGACCCGTTCGATATTCCCGGCCTCATTGTGGGCCGGCATGACGATGATCGTTCTTGACTCTTTGCTCATTTCGCTCCCTGTAGGTGCCCGGCACTTGGAATCGTCTCTTGAAAAATAACAGGTATTTCTAACGTCTGTCCGAACACTGCTGTAACGAGTTCGTAAGTGCCAGGCACCTGTAAGTCTCTAACTGCGTAACTCCTGTCAGTCAGTAGGACTATTCCACGGGATTACTTCGTAGATCACCACTGCGTTGACGTTGTTCGACATGAGGAAATCCGCGATTTCCTCCACCATGTGACCACGGCAACCAACAAGATCAAAGTCCCAAGAGAGACCGCTGCCCCTACCCACACGATCCAGGGCCGAACGTAGCGAAACTTGATGCGGTGCTCGCCATCGGGAATCCAAACTCCCAGAAAGGCGTAATTGGCCCGCACTAACTCCGCCTGCTCTCCATCTACCATCACCTGCCAATTCGGATACCACGACTCGCTCACCATTAGCAATGCCGGTCCTCGGGCCACCCCCCAGGCCTCTATTTCGTGAGGACCCGTGCCTCCCTCTACCAAACGAGGTGCCAGAACTGCCTTGGCCACATAGCCAATCCCAGAAAGACCGGCAACTCCAGACAGGGCATCATTGGAGACAACTCGGGCGCCCAGGGCTTCTTCGACCTCAGTCCGCACGCCACTACTCCGCTCCAGGGCCTCATCTAGCAACAGGTAGTCGTACCTCTGCAACTCTTCCAGACTGTAGTCGTCCAAGTAGGGCGAGTGGCCACATACGAGTCCTGTTCTCTGATCCAACAACGACGGCAACAGCTTCAATACTTCTGGTCTATCAGGTCCTACGTAAAGGGCGACCTGCGAATACAGCCGCGCGGCCGGTCCCCAATCGGGGTGTTCCAAAATGGTTATGTGCTCCCCTTGCCAGGCCACCCGATCGTAGCCCTTTTCACGCAAGTCTTCCATAGCCTGTTGGTGTTCAGACATCTCTGGACGAAACAGGATGTAGCGCACCGCGCTTAGATCCAATGCCTTGTCCCTGTCCCCCCAATTGAAGAGACTGAAAGCATGCAGCGGGGCCCCGTTATCATAGTATCCCCAGAAGCGCGGCACCGGCCCCTCGATAATGCCATACGTGTAGAGATACTGATTGGTAGGAGAGAGCGCATAGTCCCAGGCTCGGAACCCCTCCCCTTGCTCGGTCAGCCAACTGTAGGCTTGCACTTCATCGGAGTGGAAATAGGCCGGTCGAATCTGAAAGACAGCTCCTCCCGGGTCATAGTCAAAGGCCACCAGCACTAGTAGAATCAGGCAGAGACCAATCCGCAGCCAATAACAGCGGATGCGGGGCATGAGCCACGCCACCCCTTGCCCGGCCAGCATCGCCATGGCCAGGGCCACCAGCATCATCCCCCGGTGAGACTGGAACCGCAGAGTGCCCAGGAAAGGGACCAATCCCAGGGGATTCACGGGTGCTCGCGGCCCTAAAGCCACCAGGAAACTGAGCACCAATATCAGCAGAACCGCTGGTACTACCCAAGTCTTGCGACTTCGCAGGAGACCCGCCGCTGCCAATCCCAGCGCCACGAAGCCCACATACCAGGCGTTGAGGCCCCCAAAGGAGCGCCAGATGCCCGGCAGACCCTCCGTTGTGACGGGCAGATGCAGCCGCTGCAAAGCAGCCACCAACAACAGGCGCGGCGAGATGGCGTAGTCGGCCTGGATCTCATCCGAAATCAGCGATTCCGTGCCTCGCTTCAGATGCACTCCCACGTAGGGAAGCTCCGCCACAGCAGGCAACATCACGCAAGCAGCCAATCCCGCAGCCACCAGCCCCGCGAGAACCAGGGGCAGAATATCTCGCCAGATAGTGGTGATGTGGCGAATCACGGCCACGGCCTGACGGATGCCGATATAAAGACCCAGACAGAGAGCGCTGACAGCAGTACGGTCGATGTTGATCAGCGGGAAGAGCCCCACGGCAGCGCCCATCCCCAGCCAGTACATGCTGCGGTTCTGCGTGTCCCGCCGGCCGTATTCGTAGAGAGCGAAAGGCAAGGGCAGCACAGCCCAGAAAAGCGCGTGCTCCCACCACTCTATCCCCATGTGCAAATGATACGGAAAAGCTCCGTAGACAAGCCCCCCGACCAGAGCCGCGCTTCGCCGCCCCGTCACTGAGTAGACCCACTCATACATGCTGATGGCAGAAAGGGCGTAAGCAGTCAGGTACAAACCCACCAGGCACACTTCAATCGAAAGACCGGTGAGCAGCGTGGCCAGAGCAACCCCAAAGTAGACGGGGTAGGCCAGGAACCGCACCCAGGGATACCCCCCAAACTCATAGGGGTCCCATTCAGGGAGCAAATGACCCTGCAGTACTTGCTCACGCAGACGCCAGGTGAAGCTCAAAGGCGGCACCATCTCCAGGCGAGAAGATACGGGCACTCCTGCCCCAGTCGCTCTGAGCGAGATCGCAGGAAGCCAGCCTTTCAGGAAGAAGACCATGACGGCAGCCAGCAAGAGCTGATCCAACCATCTATTCTGTTGCAGGTACCGGAACGCTCGATCCATCAGATGGTCGTTCCCATCAAGAGGGATCGCACCTCCGGTAAATCTTCCACGCTTCTCGCGCATCGCCAGAAGTCACGCTCCTACCCAGGTAGGGCATACGTTCATGAAGCCAGGAAGTCGAACCTCGCGGCTCTCCCGACGTCTGTCCACTATTGTGCCACTCCACCTTCTGGGCACACGGATACCAGCAGACGTGAGCCCGATTGCCGTACGATTTCTCCCGGCAGCCCTTCGTGCCACGTATTCGTGGTGGTGAGCACAAAGGCACAACCCGTGTCCAATTGGGCCAGGCGGTCTCGCAGATCTTTCTCTCCGCCGCTAACTATTGTGACAAGTCGTTCCGCATAGAAGAGATCGGCGGGCATGACAAAGTCATTCATGCCCTCGTAGCTCAGAACCACATCGTCCTGCTCCACCCGATAGGGAATCGCCGAGGCGACGTACTTGTACTTCGCAGATCCATCTCTCGGGCTGGGTAACCTGGGATTGAGCAACAGCATAGCCACCAGGACGAAAGCCCACCCGTAGCGCCTTCCCAGCACCTTCTCAACAAAGGCAGCAACCATGAGAGTCAGGGCAGGATAGACGATCACGATGTACCAGCCAATCTTGGTCTGCACAAGGCTGAACAGACACAAGGGCAACAGAATCCAGGCCAGGACGAAAAGGGCCGCCCGGTCGCGTTTCCACAAAATGCGATAGATGGAATACGCCAGGGCAGGGATCATGAGCCAGCACCAGAAAGGGAACCCCTTGCAGATATTGCGCAGGTAGTAGGCAGCGTCTTGCAGGTGATACTGCTCGTCCAGAGTCCGCATCGAGCGTCCCAGCAGATGCTTGCCCACGTACACGTCAAGGAACTCCTTACCATGAATCGCTACCTGGCCCGCGTGCCACGGCAAAGCTATCATCACGGCCAGAAGAAGCCCCACCCATAGCTGCCATCGGCCAAGACCGCGACTGCCTTGAGTGAGCAAACTCAGCAGCGCGACGATGACCCAGGGAAGCAAAGCCACAACGCTCTTGGTCATCAGCCCCACGCCCACAGGCACGCCCATCCACAACAGATACTTGGGGCGTTCCAATCCCAGCCAGCCGAGATATATAGCCACCACGATGGTAAAGGTCAAAGGGACGTCCATCTGCCCAATACGTGAGAGACTCAGAAAGTTATATCCGTGACTATAGGCCAGGTTGTTGACTCCCAGGAGCAACACTCCCGCAGCAAGCCCCACGCGACGGCTGTAAAGCCGGACCCCAACGAAGTAGGTGCCCAGAACGACCCCTATCCCCGACATCGCCGCCCAGAAACGAGCAGCGAATTCGCTGACTCCGAAGACCTTGTAAGCCATCACGGTGAGCCAGATGTAGAGGGGGGGCTTCTCCAGGAACGGAACCCCGTTGCGATGTAGGGTGAACACGTCCTTGGTCCACACCATCTCCCGGGCCACCTGAGCATAGGTTGCCTCGTCCCAATTGAAAAGGCTTCCCTCTCCCAGCTTCCAGAACATCAGGGCGGCAGCCAGCAGGCCCAGGCCCAAGGGCGGCAAGAGATGGCGCAGCTTCACACGCCAACCAATCTCTCTCTCCCACGTTCCTTCCACCAGATCTAGGATACTCATCACAGCCCTCTACATCGTTGTGCCTGCGCCATCCCCATTGGCAAAGGTCTCCCGACCGCGCTCCGTTGCCGAAGATCTCCCGACCGCCCCCCGTTGCCGAAGGTCTCCCGACCGCCCCCCGTTGCCGAAGGTCTCCCGACCGCGCCCCGTTGGCAAAGGTCTCCCGACCGCGCCCCGTTGGCAAAGGTCTCCCGACCGCGCCCCGTTGGCAAAGGTCTCCCGACCGCGCCCTACCACAGAGCGCAGCAAGCAGCGCCCCCAACGAGGATTTCCGACTATCTAGAACAGCGTATATATAAACGCTGCCAACGGCGAAGCCTCGGTGATAAACACCAACAGAGCCAGCAGGACTACCAGCACAACAATGGGCGCCAGCCACCACCGCTTGCGTCGCTTCAGGAACAGGAAAAACTCTTTGATAAACTTCCCGAAATCGGCAAATATGTACAGTTTTTTCATCATGGGTTCCATTCACCCCTTTCTTCTGGCACCACTGAGGTGCTGTTTACACTATCTCCATCTCGCTATGGCGAGACGAGCAGATCACTTCCCCTCAACGCCTGGTACAGCGACTCGGCCACCAGCCGATGCCCCTCCTCACTGAAGTGAGCCATATCTACAAACAGGCCAGAAACTTTAGCTTCAGAAAGAACGGGTCTGGGATCAACGTAGAAGGTACCGCGCTCATGAGCATAGTCACTCAATCTCTCCTCCGGAACCGGCGGTCCACTGCGCTGCAACTGATACTGCCAGGGAAGCAGAACAACGGCCCAAGGCACGCCTGTTTTCTCTGATAGAGATTCAAAATCATCCCACTGTTTCGCCAACCACTGCCACTCAACAGTGTCGTAACTAGCTAGTTTAGCATCCATCTCCTGGTACTGTTGTCGCAACTCGCCCTGTATCGGATCACGTATCCCTAGAGTCTTGAGCAGAGCATCGTAGCGCCGAACCAGGAAGCTATAGAACGCGGAGTGCTCTCGCAGAAATCCCTTGAAGGGAATCGGCAACCGTCCCCTTGCTTCCTCACCAGGCGATTCCTGTAGAGTCGAAGAGAGCGTATCCTCACCCCCTACACCCCCAGGATTGGGGATCATCTCCTCAGGCAACCCACCCAACGTCTCCAGCGTGTGGGCATCCACGTGTCGGCGTGGATCATCCACATCATTGACACAGAAGCCGACGATGACCAAATCGGGATCAAGGGCCACACCCACATTGCACCAGGTAGCCAATTCCTGATATGTGTTGTAACCACTGACTCCCGCGTTGATGACCTGAAAGCGAAGCCCCGCCTCCGCGCTCTCATTGAGCAACTCTTCCAACACCTTGGGGTAGGTTTGCCCCAGATTCATGGCAGGCCCGAAGGTCATGGAATCCCCTAGCATCAGGATGCGAAAGACCCCTTCCGGTTTCTCCTCAGGGAACTCCTCGTCCCGGAACCCCAAGGAGTTGATGGCATAGAGCGCGTGGCGCGAGCCGGAATCGAGTTCCAGGCGAGCACCAGGCCGGAGTTCGTACACCCGTTGCGGATCGTCGCTGATCTGATGCAATCCCTTAAAATCGAGGATGCCCTCAGGATTGATCATTACCAATCGGGTGCTCTCATCCAGTTTCAGTATCCGAGTCACAACCTCGCCAAAGGCAAGGAAGATCCCGACGCTGATCAACAGCGCCAGCAGACTCATCAAGTAGGATCTGGACTTGTCACTTTCCATCATCGCTTCCTAAGTATCGCCCCACCGTTGGCGAAGATCTCCCGACCGAGCTCATCGTTGGCGAAGGTCTCCTGACCGAGTCGGTTGGGCGACCACATCCTAACCGACCGAGCCGTTGGGCGCAGCAAGCAGCGCCCCTATGCGATCCCGTTCTTCCGAATCACGAAACGGTCCATGACCAATACATCAATGCCCGTGCCGGCAAAGCAGCGGTAGGCATTCTCCGGCGTACAGACGATTGGCTCGCCGCGCACATTGAAGGACGTATTGATGAGCACCGGAGTACCAGTGATCTTCTCGAACTCCACTATCAGATCGTAGTAGATCCCGTTGTGTTCCTTCGTAACCGTCTGCGGTCGAGCAGTCCCATCCACATGAGTCACGGAAGGAATCTCAGCTCGCTTCTCCTCCCTCACCTCGGAGAGAATCACCATAAAAGGCATTGGATAATCCGGTTTGAGATACTCCCCTACCTTCTCCCGCAGCAACACCGGCGCAAAGGGCCGGAAATCCTCACGATGTTTCACTCTATCATTCAGGATGTCCTTCATATCCGGGTCACACGGGTTCGCCAGGATGCTACGGCTGCCCAAGGCCCGCGGCCCAAACTCCATCCGTCCCTGGAACCAACCCACAATGAGGCTATCGGCGATCATCTGTGCTGTGAGCGGCAGAAGTTCCTCGATATCATACTCCTCATACGAAATGCCCTCCTTATCCAGAAAAGCGCGCACCTCTTCCGTGGTGAAAGAGGGGCCCAGATAGGCATCGTTCATGACGTGAACGCGAGGTTTGTCCAGGAGCATGTTCCAGATGTAAGCAGCCACTCCGACTGAACCGCCGTCGTCACCCGCAGCGGGCTGGACCCAGATGTCCTTGAAAGGAGTCTCACTCAGAATACGCCCGTTGGCTACGCAATTGAGCGCCACGCCTCCGGCCATGCAGAGAGCGTCCGCATGAGTCAATTCATACAGATGGTTGGCTGCGTTGAGAAGCGCCTCCTCCAGCACCAACTGCACGCTGGCTGCCAGATCCATGTTCTGCTGCGAGATCTCCGATTCAGGCTTGCGTGGTTCACCAAACTCCTGCCGGAACTTGTCGCTGAGCATAGTGAGACCGTAGTGATAGGCGAAGTAGCTCATATCGAGCCGGTAGCTGCCATCGGGTCGAATGTCGATCACCTTTTTGAGAGCGTCATAGTACGTGGGCTTTCCGTAGGAAGCCAAGCCCATGACCTTGTACTCGTCGTTGTTCACTTTGAACCCCAGGTGCGCTGTGACGGCGGAGTAGAAGAGTCCCAGGGAATGGGGGTAGCGGATCTCTTTCATGATCTCGACCTTGTTACCCCGCCCTACCCCGTAGGTGGTAGTACTCCATTCTCCAACGCCGTCAGTAGTAAGGATCGCCGCCTCCTCGAAAGGCGAGAAGAGAAAAGCGCTGGCCGCATGGGACATGTGGTGATCTGTGAAAAGTACCTTTCCGTTGTAATCCAACTCGCGCCTGATCAGCGACGGGATCCAGAGTTTCTGGCCCAACCAAAGTGGCATGGCCTTCAAGTAAGCCCCAAAGGAGCGCGGGAAAGTGGCCATGTACGAGAAAAGAATGCGCTCGAACTTGATCAAGGGCTTCTCATAGAACCCGACGTAGTCTACCTCGTCAATGCTGATATTCCCCTCGCGCAGACAATACTCGATAGCATTGATGGGGAAGTCGAAGTCATGTTTCTTGCGGGTGAAGCGTTCCTCTTCGGCAGCAGCAACTACCCTACCGTCTTTCATGAGACAGGCCGCCGCATCGTGGTAGAAACAGGAAATCCCAAGGATATTCATAGAGCGTTAACCTCCGCGTTTGATGATATAAGTGACTCTCGCCTGATCAAAATCCGGCGTCAGGACTGTCGCAAACAGTCCTCGAGATCCGCCTCCCTCCTCTCCCACTGGTGCCAGACCGACGGCGCGGTAGGACAGGGACGCATATCCAGTAAGTCTTTACCGGCCACCATCGCGATAAGAGCCGTTATTCCAAAGAGCGTGAAGTAGACGATGCTGAGCAAAACGGTGTTAACTACTCTTCCCCATGCCCTGGCGACTGTCTTCAAGCCCTCCCAAATCGCTCCCAGAACCTCTTTCACGTTGAAAAACCCTCCTTCTTAGAGTGTTGAACATCAACTGTTGGTCAATATCCAGCTATCGGCACTACTAAATACTGCTCTCAAATGGCAAACTCTTGCAGTCACTCCACTATCTCATAGACGAATAATCGATCCACCAGGTATGCCTTCTGCGTACACCCTGCGATCAACTCCGTCGTCGGTACGAGGGGCGACGGGGGCACATCCCGCAACAGCCGATCACCGTAGTAGACAGGCTCATCGTCAGTGGTCAATACAAGACGTAACCCACTGCTGTCATCCAGTTGGCGCTTCATCTCGGGCCACCCATCTCCGTACCACGCGCTGCCAACCTGCGCGTAGCGCACGTCCCAACTTCGCAAGAGATCCAGGCTGTCTGCGTCAGGGAATCCGCGTAACACATCGTCTGCCTCGCGGAACGCCTTGGGCAAGAAGGTACCGTAGCCATAGGCTATCGCCTTTCCGTGCGTTATACTGCGGTAGAGCTGCTCCCCATACCAGCTTCGATCCAGAGGGTACTGGATCACTGCGCCGTCCTCAGCCTCCTCCGAAAGCCAGCGATCCACCGGCTGCGGCTTTACAGTAGAATAGCCAAAAGCATAGGGCAAAACGGCAAAATCGAACAGGATCAGCGATATGGCCAACAGATAGATGTAGCTGCGCCGTGACTTGGACCCGATACCCCCTCTCTGCGCAGACAGTCCCATCCAACGGGAGATCCCCATGCCCGCCATCACCGCTACCACGCACGAGGTCACCAGGCCAAAGCGCGCCCAGACGCGCATGCTATTGGCGAAGGGAAGAAAGAGATAGACCAACAACCCTGGCATGGGTACCGGAACAGCTCCAGGCCGTACCATAGCATAGTAGGACACCTTGTTCAGCGCCAGCTTGCCGGTCAGCACATACATTCCCTTGTGGAACAGATCTGCCAACGCCCCAGGAAGCGCAATGTAGACCGGGTCAGGGCCCAGGTGGAGCGTTGTTCCCAGGGCCAGCACCAGGAAGACCCCCCCTAACCAGAGATAGGCGCGCTTCACTGGCCCAGACTCCTCAAGTCGCCATCCCATTACCGCCAGCAACAGAGGCACGAGACCCCAATAAAGCAGGTTCTCGTGCACATTCTGGGGCCAACGAGCCATGATCGAGCTTCCCCAGAACGGATGCATGGCACTGGGGAGCACGAAGTCCAGCAGGCCGGCCGACCACTGATCCACATAGTTCAGCGAAAGCGAAGCGTGAGCCGTCTCACCCTGAGCTGAGAGCTGCAGCAAAGGCCAGGCTGCCGGGACTACCAGTAGACCAGCGACCACCAAGAAGATGGCTCCTCCTAGAAACCTTCGGCGGTTCAGCCAGCCTCGTTGCCAGGGCTTCGCGCGTACCAGAACGTAAATCGCCACCACCAGTCCATACATGTAGGCGTAGTACCAGGACGAGAGAGCGCCCAAAGCGTAGAACAGACCGGCCCAGACTGCATCGCTACGCCGGCAGTCCCGCACCCAACGTTCAGTGGCCCACAGAAGCAAAGGTAGCCACTGAGTGCCCATGAGGGGGAGATGACCGGCCCCCAGATGCGCCATGCGGTAGGGAGTAAACGCAAAGATGGCTCCACTGAGCATCCCCGCTCCCTTGCTTCCCGTCAGGTCACGGACCAGCAGATACATGCCGTATCCCGAGAGCACGAAGGAGATCAAGACAGCGATGTTGTAGGCCACAACCTCCCCCAAAAGGGCCGTCACCGGAAGCACCGGGAGGATGTTCGACAGAGTTGTCTCCGACAGTGCTACGTGATATCCAAAGGGGTAGAAAACCTGCGGGATAAAAAAAGGCGATGTCCCCTCTTCTAGCAGCGCATGTTCAAACCAGTATACTTTGTAAAGGTACTCGAAATTATCCCCTGGTGGCCCCATGATGGCCGTGCTCAGATGGAGTACCAGCGGGTAGGTCATGATCAGACTCAGTATTGTAAAGATAAACAGAGGATGGGTCAAAACCAACCAGCCACGATGGCATAGAGAGCCATGTTCTGCACTCAGCATTTCAGTCTGCATCCCGCGCTCTGTCATCCCTTCGCCTTTTCCGCCCGGTACATCACCAGATCAACGCTACCGGTGAAGTGCACCTCTCCCACGCACACCAGGTCATGACGAGCATTCAGAGCCTTTTCCATTCCTCGATTGAGCGTGTGGCTGAAGACCAACCAGACGTTCTCGTAGCCTGAAGCAGCCTCCGCCGCCAGAGCAGTCAACTCACCTTCATCGGTCAGGCCCCGCCACACCAGCCGCATCTCCGTGTCCCGCTGATAGTAATGACGCAAGGGTATCACGGCATCCGCATCCACAACGAAGATCAGATCGTTGGCTCCTACGGAAACCTCCAGGTAATGCGCCAGGCCACGCCAGTCCTCCTTCTGTTGCTTCTGATACATGGTCTGGAGCGAACGCGCCGAAACAAGGAAAATCGCTCCAGCGAGGATTACCCTCCACGCGAGAGGCCTAACCCTCGACACCCCCCGGCCCATCAGAATGACGAACGGTGGCAGGAACGGGAGTAAGTAACGGAGCACGTACATATTGCGTACCTGCGAAATGACGAAGATTGTGCCCAGAGGCACTAGCAGGTAGAGCAGACAGAAGATGACCTCCTCGTCAAAGGGAAAACGCAACACGACCCCCTCCCGACTGATCTTCAAAGAGGCAATGCCCATCAGGATGGCGATAGCTGCGGCCAGAGTTCCTCCCCAGATCCATGCTCGTCCACCCCCGAAGGTAGTGCCGAAGCTGAAGGCTACGAAAGTGTCCAGCAGGTCGCGCAGCCCCGTGCTGCCGTAGCGAACGTCAATCCAGGCCCACCATCCCTGTTGCTGCTGGTTGACCAACCCCCAGAGCAACGGCAGCGCCAGGACCCCGGCAACGGCTTCCACGCCCAGCCAACTCCAGAACCTTCTCTTGCTGATCTGCCGCGTACCCAGCAAGTAGAGAACGTAAACACCCTGAGACAGGATGACGAATGCGGCGAAGGTATGCGTATACAATCCCGCTACTGCGCACAGGATGTACGCGATCCAGTCGCCTATCCTTCCCCTGCGAATTCCTCTTAGGAAGAAGTAGGACGAGAAAAGCGAGAACGCCGTCACAAGGCCATACATACGCACTTCCTGGGAATACCAGATGTGCAAAGGGGAAAGGGCCAGCAGCGCCGCGCTCCAAAGCCCAACCCGCTTATCGAATAGCTCCCACGCCAACAGATAGACACCCGCGACGCTGCAAGCCCCAATCAACACCGAAAGTAGGCGGATAGTAAGATCCTCTCGCCCCAGCCAGAGCCAGAAGTGCAGGAGCAGGTGATACAGATTTCGATCCGTGAAGGGAGGGCCCTCCAAGCGGAAAGGGGAGAAATCCCACAGGGGTCTCGCCGCAAACGCCACGCTATATGCCTCGTCGAACCAGAAGCTCTCGGCGGTCAGACGATAGAGTCGCAGGAACAGCGCGCCTCCTGCGATGAGAGCAGGCACGAGGGGGAAAACCTCAAGAGAAGACGCCCTCTTTTCGCTTTTCGCCATTCCTTGTACTCCCTACCAGTCCTCGGTCAAAGCCGCTCGGGCATCCGTCGCGCCGAGCCAAACATCCTGTTCTTCTGAGCTCTCACTTCCCGATGCGACTGTCCAGGCGAAACCGCCAGACTTTCCATAGAGCCTCGCGCACAATGCTACCCGACATCTTGGACTCCCCTACTCGCCGGTCCACGAAGACGATAGGTACCTCCACCAAACGGAAGCCTCGCCGGAAAGCCCTGTATTTCATCTCGATCTGAAAAGCATAACCATTGGATGTGACTGCATCCAGGTCCACTGCCTCCAGCACATCTCGCCGCCAGCAATTGAAGCCACCCGTCAGGTCCCATATCGGCATGCCCAGGATGACCCTGGCGTAGAGACTCCCTCCGCGGCTGATCAACTGGCGGACAAGTCCCCAGTTCTCCGTCCCTCCACCCGAAACGTAGCGGGACCCCACGACCACATCAGTTGCCCGGGCCGCTTCGAGTAGGCTGGGGATGTAAGCGGGATCGTGCGAGAAATCGGCATCCATCTCAAAGACGTACTGCGCACCTTGCTGCAAGGCATACTTGAATCCTGTGATGTAGGCGCTGCCCAATCCCATTTTACCTTGGCGATGGATAACGTGCACTCGCTCATCGCGAACAGAGAGAGCATCGGCGATCTCCCCCGTGCCATCAGGCGAGTTATCATCCACGATGGCAACGTGCACGTCCACCGGTTGACTCAGGACGGCCTCCGCTATCTTCTCCATGTTCTCGCACTCATTGTAGGTTGGAATAACTACCATGACCTGCATGGGCAACCTCTGCTCCCCTCTACCACCGAAGCTAATACTCATGAGCAAGACTCATCGCTCGATCTGATACAGCACTACCCTCCCAACGCCACGATACTCCCACGCACCCAGACGCGAGTAGAGGGAGTCCAACTCCTGCTCCAGGAGTCCCTCCGGATCGGTATAGTGACCCGGCTCATGAATCAGCCACAGGCGACGATGCCCTGCCAGATGCTCCGCCAACACCTCTTCCAGACCCTCTTCCGGCAATGGCACCGGGGCATCCCCATAGACGTCCACTACTCCCTGAGCATAGTAATCGAAGGGCTTGACATTCCAGCCCGGACTGAACATGACCACATCGCCCGATTCAGACCGTTCGACGACGTAGGCTGCAGTACTGCGCCAGTCAGGATTCTGCGCCTCTCGCACGTTAATGAACACTCCCACGGCCTGGGTCAACGCCAGCAGAACCACAAGTCCCCAGCGCACCCAGGGCCATCGCACCACCGTTGCGCCTCGCGCCACCAAGAGCAGAAACGCCGGTAAGAAAGGAAGTAGATAACGCATAGCATACATCGGCTTCCATTGCGACAGTACCCACGCCGTCCCTAAAGGCACTACCAGATATGCGACGACGAAAACAAGTGCTTGAGTATTTGAGAGGCGTGCCTGCGATGACTCGCGCTTTCTCACCCCCAGGGACGCTAAAGCCCCACAGGCCCCAAAGAGGAGATAGGCCGCACGCCGGGCCAGGGACGGGTACCAATGCCGCGTCATGCCGATGATGTAGGCCATGGCTGTGTGCACAAGGACATCAATCGGTGGCGCACCCAGGGAACGAGCCACCCACCCGCCCCCTCCCTGGCTCACCTGCCGCACAAGGACCGGCAACCAGGGAGCGAAACACAACGACACCGCAGCCTGGGCTGGGATCCACCCCCCCAGAGTTCGGCGCCACTGGGAATCCGTCAAGCAAAGATACGCCATGAAGAGATTCTGAAACAGAACGATGAAAAAGGCATAGTAGTGCGTATACAGGCTCAGAGAAGTAGTGAGCACATATCCGACCCAGGCCGGCCAGCCCTTGCCCCTCAACAACTCCAACATACAATAGGCCGAACACGTGGTCAGCAATGCGAGTAGCGCGTACATGCGCGTCTCTTGCGAGTACCACAAGTGAAAAGGAGAGAGAGCCAGTAACAGCGCGCCCGCCAACCCGGTCGCTCGATCAAAAAGCGAACGGCCAATACCATACACGAGAGGCACCGTCAGCGTCCCGGCCAGGGCAGAAAGGGCCCTGATGGCCCCCTCACTGCTCCCGAGAGCCAGCCAGTAGTGCAGTAATGAGTAGTAGAACGGAGGATGGATGTCCACCGCAGTCCAGCCGACCATCTCGCGCAGCTCCATCCGAGCCAGAAAGAGGCTGGTCGCTTCGTCCAGCCAGAGGCTCTCGCCCCCTAGATGATAGAAGCGTACCAATGCCGCCATAGCGGTAATCAGAGCCACCGCGAGCATCCAGATATCCTCTCGTGACCGATCGTGCAACTTCAGGTACGTCACCAATGCCTCACACTCATCTACCTAAACCAGCACGGGCGGCATAATGCGGCCACCCTGGCACACTTTATCCGCATGAATCGTAGGGGCTGGTTTCTCTCCGGCAAGAACCATTCCTGCGCCACCAAGGCCAGATGTCATGGAAACCCTTCGGGTAGCGGAGGGGCGAAACCTGCCCCTATTAAGATCGGCACCAACCGCACAAACAGGATCCGTAACCAAATCAAGAATGTTGTACCGGTATGTTCCCCTGCGCGGTGAAGAGCGTCGGTTTCCACCAAGCCCACTCCACGCATTTGCTGCACGAAGGCACATTCTCAAGATCGTTGCGCAAATGCTTGCGGCGCAACTCCGCCATCTGAGGCCCGCGCCACGCTTTCATTACCCCATTGGCCACATTCCCTAACGGATAGCTGGCATTGAAATCCCGATCGCACGACATCAGAGTGCCATCCCAATAGATGTGCACGTGGTACCATAGATTGGGGCAGTGGAAACGCGGTGGGAGAGCAATCTCCTTCTCCGGTCGCAGTCCGCTGATGTCCTCTACCTGGTCGCCCCACGAATCGAAAGCCTTGACATTGACCCGATCCACGCCGGGCATCCTCCAGATGCGCCCGAATTCCTCGATCTCGTCCAGAGTGGGCTGAATCTCAATGATCTGGACCTTGACCTCCGGGCGTGGGTAGCCACCAGCATGTCGTAGTTCAATGAACCTGAGAATGTTCGCCCTGGTCTCTTCAAAATCCGCACTGCGCCGGATCTTCTCGTAGGTTTCGGGTCTGGTGCCATCCAGACAGAGGTAGATAGTGCCTAATCCGGCCTCCAGGATTTCCTGGCTGATCTCCGGCGTGAGAAGCGTAGCGTTGGTGGATATCTCCGCGTGCAGCCCCTTCTCGCGACAGTAGGCGATCATCTCCACGATTCGAGGATGGAGCAAGGGCTCACCCCAAATGTGAAGCGTCGTCGCCTTGACATGGGGAGCCATCTCATCCACGACCTGCCGGAAGAGATCGTAATCTATGAAACCCTTCTTCCGAGTGACCTGTCCCAGGCCGGTTGGGCACATGATGCAGCGGAGATTGCAGATATTGGTGGATTCGAGATACATCCGATCAGGGTACGTCCAGGGCCGCGTGTTGCCCAGGGTGTAATTGGCCCATTTGGCTGCCATGGTAGCGCGACGTTTATAACGACGAATCCGATTGTCCACTCTGGTTGCTATGCCCACTCTCTGGTCCTTTCCTTCCGAAAACTTCCCAACCCACCCAGTAAACGACTGTTAAGAATCGCACACCCAGCCACTCGAACCAGCCGCAGGCGGGAAACCTGCCATAGAGCTGTTCCCCATAGTTTGCCAAAGGCCCTGACATATTTACGTTTGCGCTTTCCCTCAGCGAACGTCCGTTTGGCTTTCGCGGCCACGCGACTCAGAGCCTGATCGGACACCTCCGAGACATTCAGGAAAGGCTCAATCTCCTCGGCATAGTTGTTGTAGTAGTAGGCGCGGCTGAAGTCCTGGTTGAACTGGATCTCGGGACGCTTCGCCACCAACTCGCTCCACAAACGGGTGCCCGGGAACGGCGTCGTTAGGCTGAACATGGCATCATCTAGATCCAACTCGGCAGCAAAATCAATGGTCTGCCGCATCGTGGCCTCAGTGTCGCCAGGAAGTCCCAGCATGAAGTATCCCTTGGACCGAATGCCCGACTGTGCCGTCCAGGTCACGGCCTGGCGCACTTGGTCCTTGGTGATACGTTTCCCAATGGCCGCCAGGATCTCGTCGTTGCCCGACTCAATTCCATAATGTATCTGGCGACAGCCGGAGCGGTACATGAGATCGAGAACCTCCGGGTCCACGCGATCCACGCGGCCCAGACATTGCCACCGAATGATCAGGCTCTCGTCAATAATGCGCTGCGTAATAGCTTTCAGACGCTTGCGATTAATAGTGAACAGATCATCGATGAAGTAGATGTTGGCAATGTCATATTGACTGATGATCTGACGCAGTTCGGCAATGATGTTATCAGTGCTTCGCTGGCGATACGTACGCCCGACTATGCCCTTGAAGCAATAACTGCAATTGTAGGGACAGCCTCGACTGGAGAGCACCGTAATCATACGCTCACCATCCGGAGCATAGAGCGGATAGGCTTTCAGATCAAACAGATGTCGCGCCGGCGAAGGCAGTCCGTCCAGGTCACGGATCAGAGGGCGATCAGGATTGCACTGCACAACACCATCCTGCATATAGCAAAGTCCCTGGATAGCAGCCAGTGTCCCATCGGACGGGCGCGGCCCTTCCGACTCCAGCGCACGTACCAGCTCAATGATCGTCGCCTCCCCTTCACCATAGACCAGGTAATCCACAAACGGCTCCTGGGTCACCCGCTCAGGAAAAACGGTGGCATGGGGTCCACCAATGACCAGAGGACAACCAACGCGCTCCTTGACAAACTCCGCCGTCTCAGCCACTGCGTGGTACGTATTGGTCATGGCAGTGATGCCCACCAACTGGGGATCGAACTCGCCTAACTCTTCTATCTGTTCCGATAGAGGCCGGTCCGGATAAAGTCCAAAATCGTGAACGCGGACTTCGTGTCCTTCGCGTTCCAGCACCGCGGCCAGGTAAGCCAATCCCAACGGCGGATAGCTATTCACCATCTTATTCCATTTGGGAGAAATGAGCGATACTCTCATGATTGAATCGGCCGCTCCGTCATGATCCGGACGTAGCTGGCTCACGTGCTTCCAGCGCGTCCACCAGAGAGCGAGCAACGAGTTCATGCCCGCTATAGTTCCAATGCCCCCAGTGCAGTTCCTTTCCGTGAGTCTCGTAGTCCTTCCTGAAGATACTCTGCAGCCCGATAAATCCAACGCCCAGCTCCTCCGAGTACGACCGAAGATCGTCCTCAAAGAAGCATGGATCAAATGTCGAATCGATCTCCCGATACCTCTCCTCCACCATTGGGAGATGCGCGTCGTTATCAGATACGACAAGCACGAACTCAATGCCCTCGCTCTTGCAGATACCGGCCATTTCCCTGAGTAGAATCTTATTCAGCTCATAGCTCCTGGAGTATGACTCATCGGGATCGGACGTACACAGGCTAAGAAAACCGGTAATCGAGGCAGGCTGGGGACTCTCCCCACCTTCTTCCCCCTCGTCTATACGTCTGTTCAGTCTATAGACATTGTATCGGTTAGAGATGAGCGAAACCAATGCTGAGCGCTGCTTTATGTAGTTTATCCTCGATCTCATTTCATATCATACTCAGATGTGTTCGAGAAACTAGTGTCAAGCACTAGTTGCCCTTCATCAGAAACACTGAAGAACGGGCGAGATTTATTGGGGGCTGTCTCCCTGCTCACTTCTGCAATGTCGTTCCCCGGGAAGAAGAACAGTATCACCATGTCGGGCTTAAACCTAAGAATGTCCCGTCTTAGGACGATCAGCTCTTCTGATTGCGTGAAACCGGACCTGCCAAAAGTCATCAACTCAAAAGCGTTCGCAGAGGTTCTGTTGAGTTCCTTTTCGGCAAGGGCCAAGAACGTTCTTTCTAACTCTACTTGAAACGCCTCCACGAAGCTATCGCCCAGGACAGCTACCCTGTAGGTGTTCTCAGGCTTCTCTAATGCCCATTCATCGTCTCGCCATCCATAGTTGTTCATTCTTCCTGTGATGGGATGGTCATTCTCTCTGTTGTACCAGTATTCGCAATTGGGAGTGAATCGATATCCGATTTCCTCATCTGGCTCAGAGCAGCTCAGGCAAGCACCAAAGAGGTGAGTACGTCTTAGCAACACTTCCAGGGCAAGCAGCGTAAGCACGATACTTACCACACATATCCACAGGTTAACTAATCTCTCCCGCATCCTGTTTTACCTTAGGGCTTCCAAGAACGAGCCTCGTAAATCTGTCTGACGAATCTGGTGAGAGAACTCTCGACTCGCAACAGTCTCGCAGTTGCAGTCTCGCAGTCGCAGTCTCCCACATGCCAGGGTCCTGATCCTCTCCAAGGTCTCTTGCTGAAGACGCACGGCCCGGATCGGTACCCCATTCACCTACAGCCCCGCCACCAGTATAAGTGTTGACAAGGCAGTATCAAACACTTTGGTCCGATGCAAACAGGCTCTCACCCCATGGGAGTACTGTTGAGGTAAGATCTCACGAGGACGGGCCCCGCCGTGGGGCTCTAGGATGACTCAAGTTTCTCCCTTCGAGCAACACAACTCGACTCGGGGGAAACCGCGGTTCTTGCTGCATCATACGATACCCATGCACTGACCCGCTCACGCAGCCATTCCACAGGGAAGAACGGGCAAGGGTCAAGAGTGAGAACACCCTCTCTTCAAAACGGGGTTACTTCTACGCAGTCCTCGCCGGACGATAGCAGCAATGGGCGGACAGGAGAATCTGCCGTATGTACTCGTGGCTGATGCGATCAACGATGCGACGTTTCCGAGCTTGCTCAGCCAATCGGTGTAGAGTCCAGTTGCTGAAATTAAGACCCAGGTCCCGAGGCTTGGTCTCAGCCAGCCGCACGATCTCAAGTTTCTGGTTCTCCGTGAAGCGAGGCTTGGCTCCTCCAGACCGATTGCTGACCAGCCCTCTGCAACCTCTCTCGTTGAAACGATGAATCCACTTGCGCAGGTTGGCCGGGTGCGCGTCGGTTATCTCCCCAATCTCCGGGACCCGATAACCCTCACTGGAGAGGAAGATCACTCCGGCCCGATGCCTCAACTCGGCTTCCTCGCCTTCCAGCCATCCTCTTAGCTGTTTCTCTTCGCCCTCGGTCAGCTCGCGGACGTACAGAACCATTGTAACCCCTCCTATCTGACCAGACTCAAACATGGCTCAAGGCGGGGTCACTCTCTCAGCTCACGCCCCGCTCTGACCATCATACCCGGGTATTCGCATGGCACGACAATAGCCACACTTGGCCACATTATAACGGCCAAACATGAAAAAACGATGAAAACCGGGTACGGCGGGGGTTACAAATTGTTCATATACACTCCTCTTCAAACCGCCTGTGTCAATATTCCTTCAAACACTCACGTTTGAATATCAGACACGTGACGACACTATCTGATTTCAACTTACAAGTATACACCATTTCTACCTGTATGAGAAATCCTTGAATCGAAGAAAACTGGTGAGGACTTCTGAGGTCGGGCGCGCGCAGGGAATGTCTACCCGCTCCACAGGGATCGCCAGATCCCGACTTCGCTCGCCAAGACCGACTCCCCGCACGGGGATTTGGCAATCTCCTCTGAACTAGATGGGCACTAGTCGCGGCGCGGTGGCAAAGTAGTGAAATCTATGGCGAGGGCCTCCGCCGCTTCCAACTTCTTCGGCAAAGTGAAGAGGAACGCGCTTCCCTTGCCTTCTTCACCCTCCGCCCAGATCATCCCTTGATGGTATTCGACGATATGCTTACAGATAGTCAACCCCAGGCCTGTACCACGGTATGGGCGCGTAGTGGTGCTATCCACCTGGTAGAAACGGTCGAAGATTTTTTCACGCTCATCGGGGGGAATGCCGATACCGGTGTCAGACACGGAGACTCTTATCTGCTCCCCCAAATCTACAGCCCCCACGGTAACAGAGCCGCCCTTGGGAGTGAACTTGATAGCATTATGTGCCAGGTTGGTGATAACCTGAGTAATACGCATGCGATCCGCCTTGATCAATGGGAAGTCCGAAGGCACCTCGGTCATCAACCTAACTCCCTTCTCATCGGCCATAGGAGTCAGATTATCCATGACACACCCAGCCACCTCCGCAATAGAAACCGCCTCCAGGCGCAGCTTGACCTGACCAGACTCCAGACGGGAGAACTCCAGCAAGTCCTGGATGAGGCTCTGCAGATGGTCGGTCTGGGTGCGGACAGTATTCAGGAAATCCCGTTGTGTCTCGCTGATCTCTCCAGTTTTCCCCATTAGGATGATATCCACAAACCCCTTGATGGAATGTAGAGGGGTTTTTAGTTCATGGGACACGACGGAAAGGAAATTCGACTTCATACGTTCCAGTTCCTTTTGTCCCGTGATGTCTCGAAGTACCGCCACCACCCCTTGCACCACGCCTTCATCGCCGCCAATAGTGGTAGCCAGAGCCTGATAGATCTTCTCCGCGCCTTCGCGGCCATCGTCCAGGGATACCTCCTCAACCAGGAGAGCTTCCTTCTCCTTTAGAGTCTCCTCCAGCAGCTTCAGCAATGTCTCATTGGGGATAACTTCCGTTAGCGGAGTTCCGTGAGCCACACTACCTCTGACGGCAAAGATACGAGCAGCGACTGGGTTTAGCATGGTCAGACACAATTGCGGATCCGTGACGATTACGGCATCGCCAATACCCCATAGAATAGCCTCCAACTCGCTGCTCTTCTCGCGCACGCTCTGGTACAGGCGCGCTGTCTCCTGTTTCTCCTGGTTCAGCCTTTCGTAGAGACGCGAGTTCGTGACGGCGATGGCAGCCTGATCGGCAAATGCACCCAGCATGCTCACGTCTTCCCTGGTGAAAGCACTGACGCTAGGGCTGGTTGCACTAAGCGCACCGATGGAAATGCCATCAGAGATAAGTGGTACACTTATCATGGAGGCGATGGGCCACTCGCCCACGGTTACAAAGCGCTCGTCGAGACTAACATCGGCGATGAAGGCCTCCCGCCCGTGCGTCACAACCCATCCGGCAATCCCCTCATTACGCTTGAAGCGGGTACCCCAAAGATCAGCGTCCAGTATCCCAGAAGCGGCCCTGATCACGATCTCTCCGCTTCGCGCATCCAGAAGAGCAACGGAACACCGAGCGCCTCGCAACACCCCAGAAGCATTGGCCACGATCAGCCGCAGGACATCTCCCAGTTCCAGGGCTGAGTTAACGGCCTTCACGCCCTCCTGTAGTGAACGTAGCTCCAACACCCTCTGTCCCATCGCTCGGGCTGTGCGCTCAAACCCTGGGAACTGCTGATCAACAGCACCTTGTCCTCTGTCAGACTCATAGGCAGGGCCACGACGGTGTTCCATCAGCCACCCAAGTCCCATATTCCCTATCATAATACCAAGCAGACCCAGATAGCGCATCAGGAAAGCTTGATCGGCAAGAAAGAAAAGGCTGTTCAAGCCGATATACAGCGTGGCCACGTAAAGGAGTCCCGACAGGAAGGGCACGTAGATGATGGGCGAAAAGTAGGGATAGTAGAACGCTGCCTTAAAGGCCAGCACGCCATAGAGCAAATAGCCCTCGCTGGCCAGCCCGCCCGTATGAAGGACGAGATAGCTTGCATAGGCATAGTCAGCCCCATAGGAGAGAATGATGGATGCTCGCTTGATGATGTTCCAAAGGTCCCCATCCCCCGCTACTCCGGACGAGCCAACTCCGCCATAGAGAAAGAAATCTCCCCCTGGCCCAGCGGATCCCGGGTCGGACAGATCCTCCGGTCTTGCGGGGCGACTGGACCAAAACACGACTGTGAAGAATAGATTCGTGAGCGCGTAGAGTAGCGAGCCTAGGATCACACCACTGGGAAAATGGCGGCCATTGAACACCCAGATGACGAACAACCCCAATAGCCACAATGTCCACTTTAGCGGATTCCCGAGGCGATGTTCTTTACGGTAGAGCCAGGAAAGACGATACTCCTCGCTCGCCAGGGCAATGTCTTTTTCTCCTGTTATCATCAAATCCATCTCTTCATATCTGCCGCGTTGCAGTGCTCTCGACTTGATTCATCCCGTGCTGGTGAGTTATGGGAGCAAGTTACGGCTCTCTGCTACCCAAATGATACCCACGAGATCTGGTCCTGGTGCCACAGGAATGTTATCTGCGCGAACGAAACCGGCCCCTACTCCAGAGAGAAAAGCTGGCAATACCAGAGTCCGCTGTTCGTGCCTGCATAAAGCAACCAGGGATAGCTGGGATCAACGGCCAGAGTTCGTACGGTGGCGTTGCCTAGTCCTCTCTTCAGAGGAATCCAGTCCTGGCCTCCATCGTAGCTGCGGTACACTCCCTCATATTCGATGCCGACGTACAATGTTTGGTCATCAGTAGGACTGACCGCAACAGCATACATCCTGTGCCCAGTCCACTCCTCGCCGCGCACCTGCCAGGTAACACCGCCATCGTCGGTCCCATATAATCCACTATCGGTCCCAGCGTAGACAATGCTCCCCTGATGGCCCGACGCCAGAGTAAAGACTTGTGCATCGGGGAGGGACCAGATCCAGGAGGCTCCCCCGTCCATTGTAAGTAACAGCCCTCGCCCTGATGTGCCCAGATATATCCTGTCAGGGTCATCGAAGGATATCGCCATGCAGAGGATTTCCGTGCTGCCCC
Source organism: Anaerolineae bacterium (assembly GCA_022013675.1). Taxonomy (GTDB): domain Bacteria; phylum Chloroflexota; class Anaerolineae; order JAKLPW01; family JAKLPW01; genus JAKLPW01. Next base: position 49,009 of record JAKLPW010000138.1, read on the forward strand.
TCCAGCCGCCCCGCGCCTCCCACGTCGCGCCGCCGTCAATGCTGCGATAGAACTGATTCTCTGTGGCAGCATAGACCCACGAAGGATGACCGGAGGGGACGCCAAGTACGTGTATACGGCGATCGGTCAATCCAGCCAGAACCACCCAGGACTCACCGCCACTCTCACTTTTGTAGAGGCTCGGCCGACCAGGAGTGACGCTGCGCAAGGCTGTATATATCACCAAGGGATCGCTCGGATCCACGCTGAAGGCGCGGACCTGGACCTGGCCCAGGCTTCCTGTGGGAAGTCCGTCGCTGACTGATACCCATGCTCGCTCTGGCCCACTGCTGCGATAGATGCCATGGGTGCTAAGGACGGCATAGTATATCGCCCCCTCCCACCCCCTGGCGACATCCAGGCTTCTTACCTCACCCCACCCCTCGAAGAAGGGCTCACGGGTCCATACAAGGATGCCGTCCTGATGAGCAATTGCAGGCGTGAGGAACAGAGGAAACAGAAAGCAGGCCAGGGCCAGCAAAACCTGTCTCACCTTGTGAGAAGCCACGATCTGGCTTGTAGAAACTCCCAACCTCATGATAGCGCCACCTCCTCAACCTGGCCCCCATCGGGGAGGCCGTGTTCAAGTCCGTATTGGCGGTTTCGGAGTGTTGGTCGGTGACTTCGGAGGCTTGCTCGTCGGCGGTGGCGAAGGGGTATTGGTCGGCAAGGGCGTGTTGGTACTTGTCGGAATAGGAGTGCGCGTGGCCGTTGGCCGGGGAGTATATGTCGGCGTAGCCGGTATGGCCGTGCTGGTCGGAGTGACAGTCGGAGTCAGAGCGGCTGCGATCGATGTAATCCTCACGGCCGCCTCGTCACCCTCGCAGACACCCAAGGAAAGAATGGCTCGATACCCCTGCAATGCGGCTTCCAGCTCGCCGGCATCCTCACGTGTGCGCGCCATGTTCAGATGCGCCTGGCAAAGCAACTGCGCGGCGCGTCCGCCCGCATAGTCAGGACGCGCGACATAGAGAACGCTCAGGGCTGCGATTGATCTCTCCCAGTACCCCTGATCGAACAGGTCGCATCCCTCAAGATAGGTTTCGGCCAGTTCGCGTTCGGCGGCGGGGCGTCCATCGCTGGGATTCAACACGGCGGCCTCGTCGAAACGAGCGATCGCCTGCGTCACCTGATCCAGGTTGGCACCAGAGGTATCTACCAACTCCAGCCCATAGCCATAATAGCTATCGAAGAGATAGCGCTGCACTTCTTGAGCGCGATAGGTATCATCCAGAGCCTTCAGTTGCTCAAATCGTTCGATAGCCGATGCCCACTTCTGCTGCTCATAGAAGGACAGGGCATCGGAGTAAAGGAACTCCAATTGGCTCTGTCTCTCGACGAAGACTATCTGTTCATCAACATCCCGATAGTTGGCATCCACCTCCAGGATAGCCTTGAAGTACTGAAGAGCAGAATCCCACTGGCGATCACTCATGTATCTCACAGCCTCTTCATAGTAGGCTTTGGCTAAACCTACCTGAGCCTCGCGGTCGCCAGGGACAATAGTGAGCAATTCCTGGAAAACGTTGATCGCGCCTCGATAGTTGCCCGCTACGAGATATGCCTGCCCCAGGTTACGGAGACGGTCCTCCCGTTGCGTGTTGCCCAGGCCAGGGAGCATCCCCTGATCATAAAGCACTGCAAAAGCGACAGCCGCCAGAAAGATCAGTGCAACCAGTAACCCTGGCCAGGTACGCCGCCTCATGGGAGGTGGGGGCATGAACTCTACCCCGGATTCTTCCCGTTCTTCTACCTTCCCTACTGGGCGGCCAGGTGCCGGTTCCTTACGCTCGGGCTGAATCGCTTCCAGTTGAATGAAGATGTTGAGCTCATCCAGCAAAGCGTCAATGCCTCGCCGCTCGCTCTGTATGGCTTTGAGACACACGAAGCAGTCGCGAGCCTCCCGCCACTGCCGGCGGCGATAGTGAGCCATTCCCCGGCTATAGAGAAGATTGGCATCCTCCGCACTCTTCCCTTCATCGTCAGGAAGTTGGTCATCCCCAGCGTTGCCGCTTCTCTTCTCGCTTTCCATGAGTACTCCTCAAACTGCAAGCTCTAAGACTAATGAGTCATGATCTGGCCTACCAGAGAACATCTAGTTCCCAGAGCATAGGCAGATTCTAGCGCACTTTGTACTTTTTGGCAAGGGATAATCGGAGTCAGTTCCGCACCATGTTGGCGCAGTCTGTATCCGCCAGCGTAGAGGCAGGTTTCATTGGGGCAGGAACTACTCTGCGCCAGCAGAGCCAGATCCCTCCAGTGCCCTTCGAGTAGAGAAAGCCCCAAACCTGCCCCTGCAACTTGATGACCGTGGGCCCAGGAACCTACATTCAGCGAGAGGGCCACTCTGACGAGCTTCCAGCCACCAGCGAACAACAGTCAGCGTTCCGGTTGCCCCGGAACGCCGACCGCTGATAGCCGACAGCCAGCCCTCGATGAGAGACTGCCGCAAGCTTACTACTCTAGCAACGTCTCCACTCCCACCAGGCCCGACTGCGCACTCCAAAGACGATATGTGGAAGGTTTTGCCCCAAAACACTCAACATCACTCTGAATACCCGTCAGCGAAGCAGGCACTCGATTACCAGCGACGATAAGGCGGGGAATCTAGCTCCATGGATGGAGGCCCAGGCTCTCGCTCCACTTCATCCCATTGCCCCATCTGACCACCCGCGACACCACTCCCCGTGTGCCCATCACACACGAGAGGAAGATAAATCGTCCGTGGCACGATCAGCCGTACGTCATCCACATAGGTCCAGGTATTATACCACCTGTCTTCCCGATTCCAATTGGCGAATTTAATCTCCACATTCCGAACCGCGGTCGGGTGCTGGAAAGCAGAAATATCCAATGGAACGACCTTGCATTGCAGGTCGAACAGCTTAGGAGGATCATACCCCTTGTCTACTGGGCCCGGGTTATAGTCAGGATCGCGATTTCCATCACGCCACAAGAGATACTCTTCCGCCTGATGGTCAATGAGACTCACGTCGAAAGAGTCACCAACAGCCCCCCCTGACCACTCCAGCAAATCATAGGTCTTCGTCCTGCACCGCAAGCTTATCGCCAGATTAGGCACCTGGTTTCGAGGGGGCAACTGGATACTCTTCGATATAGTGGCCGCGCCTATCGGCACATTGTCCCAGCCCACCCCCTTTTCAGGATGCCCAAGCAACACCTCCGGCGCCGTGCCACATGCCTGGGCAGTGTTGGTCACGGCCTCGGCAGGATCGCCGGGCACGAAGGACCAACCCAGCAACCCGTCACTGAAATCCCCATTCTGCAGCGAGTCCACCCAGGTGTAGACATCACCGGAGGACCAATCTCCCCGTCGTCCGGCCTCATCAGTGCCACTGGCGCGGAAGTAGTAGATGTGCCCCCGTTCCCCATTCGTGAAAGTCCTCGAGGTGTCCGAAGTCCTTATCAACCAGTCTGTCCAACCTCCGGTGAGATCTCTCTTGTATTGCACATCGTACAACGCTACACTGCCACCGTGAGTCGGATCGCGTCCCGTCCATCTCACGTCGAAAGAGGTGTCTTTCGAGTAAGGCGGAGGCGAAATGCTGGCCACGGGTGGGTTCAGGTCGATCTTGACGGTCAGATATCTTGGAGTTTCCGGGTTTCCCGCCTGATCAACGGCATAGTAACCCACCGTGTGAGTGCTATCGCCGTCCACGCCCACGGTGACGACGTAACCTGTCACACCGGTCACGACCTCGCAGTGCCATGATCCGCCATCCACACGATACCAGATGCGGCTAACACCAGCCACAGCATCGGTGGACGTCAGCGTTACCGTAACGGGCGTGGTGTACCAGCCCCCCAGACCGGCATTCCCCTCGGTTACCTCAGCCACCGTTTGCGGGGGCGTAATATCGTAACAGATCGATGTCTCGGCATAGTTGTGGTAATCAGCATTTCCGGCACGATCCTTCAGCCAGACGTAAACGTCGTAGCTTCCTTCACCATCCGCCTGAATATCAGGGATGCTCTCTACCTCATCACGAACAACGTATCCATCGCGGTCGCGGGGCCCCAGCGGCATACCTCCCAGTTTGTAATAGGCTCCCCCGATGCCGGAGGTAACGTCATCCGGATTGGTCCAATGCACCGAGAAGTTATTCACCCGGGCACACGTCGAAGGCTCTGCCGCGAGACCGATAGGTGCCGAGGGTGGGACGGTATCAATGTGCACATAGACAGTCTGCGTCGGCTCACTGTTTCCGGCCAGGTCTATGGAGTAGTACTCCACGCTGAGGCGGAATCCATCGCCACTAACATCGAAATTGGTGCCGGTCTGCCAGTCACCGCCATCAATCCGATAGTAAGTCTGCGCGACCTCGGAGAGCAAATCCTCAGGCGAGAGATCCACGTTCACTGTGGAGAGATACCATCCATCCTCTCCCTCCGTGCCTGTGAGAACACAGGCCGTCTCCGGCGGGGTAGCATCGTATTGGAACACCCGCAATGCCTGCCGATTGTTGCGATAGTCTATGTTGTCAGCGCAGTCTTCAAGCCAGAGAGAGACACCGTGCGCGCCTTCGCTGTCGACCACCACCTGGATGCTATTACCATCGGTGGCAACGGCCACACCATCGTAGTTCCCGGTTGGAGGCACGTCTAGTTTGTAGTAAGCCAGCTTGATAGGAGCTACATCCTCGGGAATAAGCGGGTCGTCCCAAGTCAGAGTAAAGGTAGGCTCCCTGCTCCAAGTGACCGGAGTACCTTGCAGATTGCGGGGCTTACCCGGAGCAGTGCGATCAATCCCCACCGTGATAATGTTAGTATCCTCAACAACCTCAACGTTGCCAGCATAGTCCACAGAGCGATAGGCGTAGTCCCAGGCCCCTTCGCGGGTCTCGGTGAAGCTGCTTCCCTGCTGCCAGGTTCCTGCAGACAACATCCGGTACTCCGTATATGCCAGGCCTGCTCCTGGTTCCGGATCTACCGCTGTGAACGTCACCGTGACCGACTCCTTCGACCATCCGTCGCAGCCATTCACGCCTGGAATGTCGGCTGTTGTCGTCGGCGGCACCGTATCTATGCGTATGAGGTTCTCGTAGACGTGCCAGTCCTCCATGTTGCCAGCGTTATCCCGAGAGCGATACGCTACCTTGTAGGACCCCTCCTTGCCACTGACGACGAAGGGATTGCCAGTCTGCTCCGGACCATCGTCAATCCGATAGTAGCTTATTCCTTCGCCGGACACGAGATCGGTTACCGTCAGAGTAACGGTGACCGGCGTTTTGTGCCAGTCACTGGGCGCCGGCAGGGGGCTTAGTTCATGGGTCGTCGTGGGAGGATGGGTATCGATGGGCACAGTCTCCGTCACAGGTGGATCCTGTACGTTTGTCGCATTGTCCACACCGCGAAACTCGAAGCTCCGCTGGCTGTCATCGCTGACAACGATCGGGCGGCTGTACTCCTGCCAGTCAAGCTCTCCAGCCGGCCGCAAGTCAATGCGCGCGCATCCGGACCCGTCTCCCGGGTCTTCACACTGCAGCGTCAGCGCCACCGTAGCAGTGAACCAGCCATCGGAGTTTGCCGAGCGGTCATATTCCCCGACCGTGGCCTCGGGCGGAGTGGCATCGTACCAGAGGATATCCCCCGCGTGGTCAGTGTTCTGGTAATCAGCGTTGCCAGCCCCGTCCACCAGCCAGACATAAATATCGTTCTTCCCCTCCATGGGCACAGCGAGACAAGGAAGGCTGGAGATGTCCACTTCGTCCACAAAGCCATCATAATCGCCGTTGGAGACCGGCGCAGCGTTGAACTTGTAGTACGCGCCCGCGATGCCGGAGTGGTCACCTGGGTTGCCCCAAGTCACGGTAAAACAATTGGTATTGGTATATATAGCCGGCGGAGAAACGGCCATGTTGTAAGGCACAGACGGAGCGCTGATATCATAGGTGAATACACTAGTGGCGGATATCGACTGCTCGTTGCCAGCCTTATCAATGGCGAAGGACTCAACGGTGTACGTCCTCTCATCACCATGGGTGGCAGGATCAAAGGTATAGGTCCAGCCACCAGAGCCACCGGAGGCGGTTATCCAGATTCTGGGAGTCTGCCAGCCGGACCCATTCCAGTACCCACTGGGATCGTGCCTCCAAAGGGTGATGTCCACGGACTCCACGTCGGAAGTCTCATCGCTGGCCGTGCCCTCAACCTGCCCGGGCCAGACGGTGGGCCCACCGTAGTACCCCGAGGTACTCACGGAAGATTCAGGCGACGTGCTATCCACCCAAAGAGGAAAAGGATCGCTTTCCTCATCGTTGTTAGGATCGTCACGATCCTGTATGCTAAACTGAATCCGATTGGAAACGCCCGAATCGGGGAAGCTCAGATCAGTGACAGTCATGTAGACCGTGGAAGTCACCGCCCCCAGACTCGCCGTCAGATTAGTTTCGAGCCACTCCGTCCAATTGGAACCTCCGTCAGTGGATGTGCGATATCGCGAAGTGTTGGGCTTGAGCCCATCCGGATCCACAACCGTGACCGTGCAGATGAAGGGGTTCCTCACCCATTGGCTATCAGGTTCGAAATCCTGCCACACGTCGTTGCCCTCCGACAGGACGGCAATATCCTGGGCGGACGCCCCCCTGCTCCGCAGCCAGACAGCCGTCGCCGAGACATCGAAATACGCCCGAGTAGTGAGAGTATTGCCCGGTGCTAGCAGCACCAGCAGCGCCAACAATGACGACACTAACAGCCATACTCCGGGCATGAAAAACGCTCTGGCTCTCAGACCAGATGACGAATCTACTCTTTTTCCAATCCGCATTATCCTTGCACCTCTTGTCAGTGGTCTTGGTCCCGCAGCCAGCGAGCGCGGGGACTGTCTGTTCCCCAACCACGAGCTTCCGCTCCGGTCTTGCACCTGACGGCGAGGCACTTACATCTTGACATCCCAGCAATCCCTGGCTCATACCTCAGTAAGATAACTACTTGGACCTCTCGAAACGATAGCCCATGCCCCGCACGGTGACGATGTGCTTGGGATCGGAGGGATCATCCTCTAGCTTGGTCCGCAAGCGCCGGATGTAGACGGCAATCTGGTTGCTGTAGCCCTCATACTCATAGCCCCATGCAGTGCTGAGCAGGTAGTCGTGAGTAAGCACCCTGCCCGCATTGCGCATCAATACGTGCAGGAGCCGAAATTCGATGGGTGTCAGCTCCACGACTCTGTTATCGGACAAGAAGACCTTGTTGCCGACCGGATCCAGACGAATGTCCCCCACAGCCACACGAGACTGGGAGTCATCGAAAGCGGAGAATGCTTCAGTACGACGCAACACTGCCTTGACCCGTGCCAGAAGCTCCGCCGGCTCAAAAGGCTTGGCCAGATAGTCGTCGGCCCCCATCTTGAGGCCAGTCACCTTGTCAACGGTCTCCCCTTTAGCAGAGAGCATGATGATAGGCACGTCCATGGTCTGTCGAATGCGTCGGCAGACCTCCAGGCCGTCAATCTGTGGCATCATGACATCCAGGATCACCAAATCGGGCAACTCACGCTCCACCAGTTCCAAACCAGATCGTCCGTTGTCAGCAGTAATGACCTCGTATCCTTCGTCCCGAAGCAGAAAACTGGTCCACTTCACGGTAGGCGGATCATCATCCACAATCAAAATACGCATGGCTCTCTCCTTCACCTCATCGCCTCATTCTTGCGAAATACGCTCCGGTTTCAAGTGCTTGATTTCAAGTGCTTGATTTCAAGTGCTTACTTACTGTTTGTGGTCTGTTTTACACCAGTAGTATACCACCGCTTGAGTCTTGTCGCAAAGGCTTCGTCTGGGAGGATGTTGAGGAAAAGACTGCGGAAGTCTAGCATATGTCCGAGGCGTACTGGCTCGATTCGGTCCTCAGCGGATTCCAGACGACTCTTGTCCCGCCGAAGACTTCCGCAGTCTGGCAACACCCCCTGCAAGATCATCTTGACTCTATTATATCACTTGAAATCGGAACGCGCAAGCACCTCCAGACAGAGAAACAACCACACTTCACGGTCACCACTGTGACACGTCATCTTTAAGACACGTCATCTTTAAGACGCATCATCTACGACGGCCACACCAATGGAAAAGATACGGCGAGGGGATGCACCATGTTTCTTATGGGCAGGTTTAGTCTGCGCAAGGATCATCGTCCCACTGGACCTGTTTGCTCCGAAATCCCCATCGATCCCCTGGTTGCAGAAAAGGCAGAATTCCACTATAGTATATCCAAGCTAAGAGGCACATCCAACCGGCATCGTCCGCACAAAAGAGCTCCCAACCTGTCTCGGAAACTCGGTACGGAGGAGGGGTTTTGAGATACACCGTATCCGTCATCGCGACCGTAAAGAATGAGGGGCAGTCCATGCGCCGCCTGCTGGACTCTCTCGTCACCCAGACTCGCTTGCCCGATGAAGTGATCATTGTGGATGGGGGGTCCATCGACGAGACGCGCGATATCCTGCGTGAGTACGCCGAAGCAGGCCACCTGCCACTACGGGTGCTGATACGAGAAGGGAGCAACATTGCCGAGGGGCGCAATGCAGCTATCGCAGCGGCCCAAGGCCAGATCATCGCCACCACCGATGCCGGTGTTCTCCTGGAACCGATCTGGCTGGAGGAGCTCCTCCGCCCCTTGGAGGAAGTCGAAGACGTGGCCGTAGTAGGTGGGTTCTTCGTCCCCGACCCCCAAACAACATTCGAAATTGCCATGGGTGCCACTGTGCTGCCGACCCTTTCGGACATCGATCCGGCTAAGTTCCTACCTTCCAGTCGATCCGTGGCGTACAAGAAAGAGGCATGGGCATCACTGGATGGCTATCCCGAATGGCTGGGATACTCGGAGGACGTGCTCTTCGATCTAGCACTGCGATTTAGAGGATACCGCTTCGCCTTCGCGCCCGCCGCGAAGGTACGTTTCCGACCCCGTTCGAACTTGAGAGCCTTCTGGAGACAGTATCGCAACTATGCTATGGGCGACGGTGTAGCGCTCCTCTGGACAGAGCGTCATCTCATCCGATATGGCACCTATATTGTCGCGCTCCCTCTCCTGTTGGCTTTCGCTCTGACCCACCATCCTCTCTGGTGGCTGGCTCTAGCACTGGGGGCTATCTTCTACACCCGTGCACCATACCGCCGGCTCCAGCCCTACCTCGCAGGTCTCCCATGGTCACAGAAGGCCCTCGCGCTCTCGCTGGTACCTGTCATTCGCGTGACGGGAGACCTGGCCAAAATGGCTGGCTATCCCCTGGGACTTCCCCAGGGACTCAGAAACCGAGCGCGGATAGAAACATACCTGGGGCCGAATGCCTGCCTCCGGGGGATATTCCCCTTCCGCTCGTGATGGTCCTGGGCTCGTTGGCGAAGGTCTCCCGACCGAGCCCTCCGTTGACCCTGCCCCTGCTTTGTGCTACAATAGACCCACCAACCAAGAGGCAGACAAGGGGGGACAAAGGGCACCCATGCACGATCTGGCTATAGTGATCGTCAACTACAACACTCGGGACCTCCTGCGGGCCTGCCTAAGTTCCATATATCAGAGCCAAGGCGACCTGAGCTACAAGGTACACGTGGTGGACAACTGCTCCACCGATGGCAGCGCCGAGGTGGTGCGGCGGGAGTTTCCCCAGGTGGACGGAGTGACGCAGTGTGAGAGTAACTGCGGCTATCCTGCCGCCAACAACATCGGGTTCCGTGCCGCCGGATTGGGACAGAGTAGTAGCGGATCGGAACCCAGATACGCGCTTATGCTCAACGCGGACACCGCCCTGCCGCCCGATGCTCTCCAGCAGATGGTCGACTTCATGGACGCTCATCCGCAAGCAGGTGTCGCGGGGCCAAAGCTGGTGCGGCCGGATGGAACCCTCGACAAGGCCTGCCGAAGGAGCTTCCCATCACCAGAGGTGTCATTCTATCGCCTCGCAGGCCTAAGCCGGATCTTCCCCAAGAACCAGCGCTTCGCGCGCTACAATCTCGACTATCTCGATGTAGATGAAATAGCCGAGATAGACGCTGTCGTGGGAGCGTTCATGATCATTAGGGGAGATACGTTGCGAGATATCGGCCTGTTGGACGAGAGCTTCTTCATGTACGGCGAGGACCTGGATCTCTGCTATCGGGCCAAGCAGAAAGGTTGGAAAGTCTACTACTACCCGGCTGTGACGGTACTACATCATAAGGGAGAGTCGAGCAAACAGCGAAGCTATCATTCCATCTACCATTTCTATCGTTCCATGTACGTCTTCCATCGCAAGCATTACTGGCAAAGCACTCTCTTCCTTTTGAACTGGCTCATCACCCTGGGCATCGTGACCCTCGGAGGGTGGGCCCTGCTCCGAAACGTCTTTCGCCCCTCTGGGCGGAGGCGGGTAGCTTCAGCATAAGTCTTGCGGAGAGTATGGAGATGACGCGAAAGGCCAGTTTCTTTTTTACATTCCTGACCACTCTCGTGGATGCGGCGATGACCTACATGGGCTTTTTCATTGCCTATCAGCTTCGTCAGCGCCTTCCCTATCCCACTGCCCTTGACCTTCCCCCCTTCTCCTACTACTTTGGCATGCTGGCCATTCAAATCCCGACCATGCTCTTCGTCTTCTTTCTCGCCCGTCTATACCACCAGAATAGGGGCCTCCCGACCTTCGACCGGATCTATTCCATCTTCGTCGCTGTCTCGGTTGGGATCATTGCCTCAACGGCAGCGACCACGTTCGTCCACAGGAACGAGTTGGACTACACTCGCGGCATGGTGGTCTACGACTGGCTTGTGACTGCGATTCTGGTGGTAATTGGGCGGCTGATGACCCAAACCCTTCGCTCATCGCATCAGATGCGTCATCCCACCCACGTGTTGCTGATCGGAGCCGGTGATATCGGCAGGATGGTTCTCCAGAAGCTTGTCCAATCACCACGCCTGGGATACAAAGTCGTGGGCTTCGCCGATGAGTCCCCTGAACGCCACGAAGTCGCCGGCATTCCCGTCCTGGGCAACCTGAGCAACGTGGGCGCTATCATCCAGGAACATGGCGTGGAAGAGGCAATCATCACCTTGCCTGGAGCATCTCATGAACAGGCGCTGGACATCATCTCCCAATGCGAGCGGCAGCGCGTCATGGTGCGGCTATTCCCGGACCTCTTCCAGATCATAGCCTCTCAAGTCACCATATCGGATCTGGACGGTCTTCCCCTCTTGAATGTGCGCGACGTGGCTCTTCGCGGCTGGCGCTTGACCTTGAAGCGAACCATGGACGTTGCCTTCAGCGCCGTGAGCCTAATACTTCTTTCTCCCATCCTGCTCTTCATCGCCCTGCTGATCAAGCTGGACTCACCCGGCCCCGTGTTCTATGCTCAGATACGGGTAGGATTGGATGGCAAGCCTTTCCCCATGCTCAAGTTCCGTTCCATGCGTATGGATGCGGAGGCCGAGACAGGACCAGTGTGGGCCAGCGAGAACGACCCCCGCCGGACTCGCCTGGGGTCCGCCCTGCGCCGCTTGTCCGTTGATGAACTACCTCAGTTCATCAACGTGCTGGTAGGCCAAATGAGTCTGGTAGGGCCTCGCCCGGAGCGGCCGATCTTCGTGGAACAGTTCAAACAGGTGGTACCGCGGTACATGGACCGTCACATGGAGAAAGCCGGGCTAACTGGCTGGGCACAAGTCAATGGCCTGCGTGGCGATACTTCCATCATCGAGCGTACCAAATATGACATCTACTACATCGAGAACTGGTCGCTGTTGTTCGACATCAAGATACTGCTGATGACCCTCGGTAGCGGACTTAGGAGCAAGAACGCCTACTAATCCCCCCAGTTCCCCCAGTCCCCCAGGGATTGAAAGCCCTGTCTGAATTCGAAAAGTGCCCGCAGGCACTGAACTTCAATGCAGAGGCCAATCCCTGATGGGGCCTGCCCTGAGTCGCACCCTGAGCCCGTCGAAGGGCATGGTCCAAGGGACTTCTCAGTTTCAGCCGGTGATATTCATTCACCAAGAAGCGTATTAACCATACGTTAACCCCCCCGTAACCAGATGGAGACCTTCATGTGGTAGACTGTACTCACCAGAGAGGTAATCTAGGATAGGTGAGGGATCAGACATGGACGGCAAGAATCATCGAATTAGCTTGTTTCTAGGGGTAGCGCTCATCATCAACCTAACCTTCGCTCCCGTGGTTCTAGCGGGCCCGCGAGGATTAGGGTGGGCTATCATAGGACTCCTCAGCGACTCCAAGATCTGTGGCACAGCGTATCACGACTGGAATGCCAACGGGGTCAGAGACCCTGAGGAGCCTCCCATGCCCAGCGCCCGCATCTCGCTGGAGGATCCGCGCTGCGGCCTGCTTCTGTCCACCATAACGGACTCGGATGGTACCTACGCTTTCCCCGAACTGATAATGGGAACATACCTGATTACCGCCGAGGACGCCCCGGGGTATTGCTCCACCACTCCCAACAGCTTCCTGGTGGAAATCGGATTCGGACAGAAGATAGAGATCAACTTTGGTGACCTGCTGGTAATTCCCGGATGCTTCCCGGCTATCGCCGGTCAGGTATTCGAGGACCTCAACACTAGCGGCGAGCGCGACGATGGAGAGCCTCTGCTGTCCAACGTCCTGGTAACACTGAGTAGCGAGGATGGCTCACTCACCATTAGAAGATTCACGGATGAGTTCGGGAGATACCAATTCGAGGACCTTGCCCCAGGCCGCTATACCGTGACGGAGACCAATCCCGAGGAGTACCCGATTTCAACCACTCCAGATGAGGTAGACGTGCTCATCGAGGGCCCCATGCCCATCGAGGTTCACTTCGGCGACCGCGGGGCGAGCTGACGCTGGCCTCGTCCCACGGCACGAACAAGCTCACGCAAAATCGCCAAGATCACAAGACTCGGTCAGGAGACCTTCATCCAACAAAGGGATCTCAGGCTGCACGGATCGGCACCGGTCTCAGGGATGTGATGGGAATGGTCTCCGAAACTGAAGGCGTGTAGGTTGACAAAGAGAGGATATCGCTCACGGGGGGGCGCAGCAGAATACCAAGCACGATTTCTCGGAGTTCATCAGACAGTTGGGCAAGCCCTACAAGGGGGAAACTACGCGGGCCAACTTCTGTCTTCTGAGCCAAGAGGGAGTACTCCAGGAAGGTCAGTCCTATCGCTCTGTGCTCTTTCTTGTTGATGCGCAGCAGGATGTGATCATTCAGCTCGATGCCCGTTGCCTTCTCCCCTGGCACAAACGAAATGTACAAGGTATCGCTTATCTCGTCATAGTTGAAGACTGGCTTCGTGATAGTCATGGGTTCACCCTATCTCTTTCTGATAGGCCGTGACAACGTAGTCGCTAGGAATAGGTTCACCGCCTTGACCCTCGCCATACCTGAACAGCACAATGGCGACAATGTGCGTGTTGTCCTCTGCCAAATCGTCAAACCCCTCGACGTATCGATACTTCTGTGGGTTCAGAGGGTCCTGTTTCCGCTTCCCAGACCGGATCGTGGCTTTCAGGTGTTCCTCATAGGCTGACATTTCGGGATGGTTAGTCGCCTCGACAATATGCCTCCACCGTTCGTGAGTCAGATAGATGTCGTTGCCGTAGCGATCGCAAACTGACCAACGCTTGCCAGCAGTCATGATATTCCTTCTGCCATGAATTGCCATAGGAAAGCCATTCACAGAACAATTATATCATAAAGAACTTGGACTGTCGAACCAGAGCCGTTTTTGCCACATCACGTCCGAACTCACTCACAAGGCAAGTCCTACGGATGCGAAACTCGCTTCGATTACCACTTGTGAAAGCACTTCCCATCGACAGGATTAAGGAATCTCTATCAGAGCTTGGGTAAGGCAAACCCACTTCCCCAGACCTAGTCAATGCGCTAATGGCTCTTAAGAGCTTGGATGTTCGTCACGATGTCAGATGAATCTTGCCGAGGTTGTGAAAGGCCAGGAAGAGAGAGCTGACGTGCAGAGACTGAATGAAGTCACCGTTGACAAGGCGTTCGATGACTTCTATTAGAGGCATCACAATGACTTCGATCTGTTCCGTATCGTCTGGGCATGGGGACCCTGCCAGTTCCACATCTGTTGTCAGAAAGCAGTGAACGAGGTTGTTGTTATTAGAAGGGTTGGGGGAGACGACACCTGTTTCAACGAAGGTAGAGCCTGTGTAGCCGGTCTCTTCACGCAACTGCCGCTTGATGGCAACCACAGGGGAAGCATCAGTTGGTTCTACAACACCACCCGGCAGTTCGAGTAGCGTTCTTCGCAAGCCATGTCGGTATTGCCGCACAAGGACGACTTTCTCGTCCGCCGTCAGAGCAACAACGTTGACCCAAGGCGAATATTCGAAGACATAGCAGGCAGGGAGGATAGGGCCGTTCGGCATCTCACACCTATCTGCCCGCAACGATAGGCAACGATTTTTGATGACATGTCGAGACTCCAGCACTTTCCAGTCGAATCGATGCATAGAATAACCTCACAATACCTTGCGCATCAGCAAGTAGTGATCCACGCCGATGCGATGCCTCAGCGGGGGTCGCTGCACTCGTTCCACGATATACCCAACTCGAGCATAGAGACTCCTTGCCGCCGCACTGTGTGACGCCACGTGGAGTAAAAGTGCCTCAAACCCCTGCCTCTTGGCGAGTTCTTCTGCATGATTCAGAAGGGTCCTCCCGATGCCTCGCCGCTGCCAAGCCGGACGCACACCGAGCGTGGCGATGTAGAGCTCGTCCCGGCGAACGGGCCTCCCCAAAAAGAGAAGCAACATAGGCGCCAGCCCCAGTAGCGCCCGCACCACTCCGCTCCAGCCAAGAACAGGCCGCCATACGGACCCGATGCCCCTCAATCGGCTACGCGCGAAATCCACGCGGGCCATGACCTGCAACATCCCCACGGTCTGTCCCTCCACCTTGGCCACCGTCAGATTGTGTCGGCCTACGGCCTCAAGGAGAGGCACCGTGCACCGTGCAACAGTGGAAATGTCGTCTCCAAAGAGGAGACGATACTCATCAAACGCCTCCGCAACCACCAGCGCAGCGGGTTGGATGTCGGCCTCCGTTGCCAGACGGATAATAATGCCCGCTTCGTTCTCCATGCAAGGATTGCCTCCCGATTCAACCGGGAACAACTCAAGGCCTGCCTTATCAATGACAGATACCCCGTATTGTCCCTTCCTTCGGTTGCTTCCCTTCGGTAACGCTCTTGCCCGTGGCTTCTCACCCGCCGGATTTCTGGCTGAAGGCTGAGTGCTGATAGCTTATTCTGCCTAACTCACCGTGCCTGGAACAGATCGTTTGCGGAACTCCCCCCGTGGCACGCGGAAATAGGCCCAGAAAAGCAGTGCGCCCACTACCGATACGCCAGCCGCCCCAAGGAACAGAGCACGGTAACCCAGAGCCGCAATGGCGTAGCCCCCGCCCAGGGTCATGGCAGTAATACTCAACCCCACCCCCATCATCATCGCGCCAGACATAGCCAGCCGCCACCGGGGCGACACCAGCTCCAGACCAAATAGCCTAAAGGGACCAGTCGTCAAGGAGAACAGAACCGTTACGCCCATATAACCGATCCCGGCCGCGCCAGGATGGGGGATCAGCGCCAAGGGCAACAGACTGAGAGCGATGCCCAGCGAACCCCAGGCAATCACGCGCCTGTTTCCCCACCGCGCCACCAGCATAGGCGTGGCCAGCGCAACTGGCACCGATACCAGTAGCCCGGCAGCCGACAAAGCGCCGATGAGAACAGTTGACACATGGAGATCATCGTCGAGGTAGACGTTGAAGAAAGTGCGGGCCGCTACTCGACCAGCCATCCTGAGCACCACCACGATCGTCAGCATGATGATCAGACGATAGGGCATACGTCCACCCTGGGTGCTTTCACCTTTCTCCTCCTCGGGGGTAACTTCCCGCGTTGACCGCAGGACTAACAGCCCGGGGATGAGCAACACAGAGGCCAGCAACAATGCATAGCCATAGGGTGCAGAATCGTTCGCAGAAGTGTCCACCATTACCGCAATAACAGACGGCAGCACACCACCTGCCAGGCTGCCAGCAAACCCGGCCAGAGGCGCAAGGGCCACTTGCAACGAGACGGCAAGACTGCGCTCAGAAGGTCCCGTGGCAGCCATCAGGAACGGCGTCCCATTGACGTAGTAGAGAGTCAACCCGAGATGAGAAAGCACCACGGTGCCCAGAATCCACGCCATCTGCCACTCGGTGGGCAGAAAATGGGCCAGGGAGTATGCTCCATAGCCGATGGTCATCGCGCCCACTCCGGCGATCAGTGCGCGGCGGGTGCCCCAACGTTGACCAACAGTACCCGCAGGCAACGAGGAGAAAGCCATGACGAAGGCCCCCACCGCATTGACCAGGCCGATGAACTCCGGACCGTAGCCCAAACGCAGCAGGTAGATGTTGAAGAGTACTGTAGCGATTCCATCCACTGTGAACCCGTTCAGGGCAGTGGAGATCAGATAGAGGCGCACGTCTCGGTCGAACCTGCGCAGATTCTGGCGGTAGTCAGTCAGCAAAGCGAACCCCTTTCATGGAAAGCGTTGAGCGCAGAAGTTATCCAATACTACCGGTGAACACCGGACAAGTCAAACCTGGGTAGCACAGCAATTCTCAATATGGCAAAGAGGTGGTAGAATAGGGAGATAAAACATGTAAGCTAGTGAGGAAGGGAGGGGCAGGTTGCGGTTTCGTACGATGTTGAGCATGCTGAGAGAGAGTCTGGCGGGGATACCGGAGCATCGCCAGGGTGAGAACACAAAATACGAGATCACAGATGCTGGTTTGGCGGCGTTCGGGGTGTTTTTCATGCAATCACCGTCGTTTCTGGCACATCAGCGAGACATGCAACGACAGAAAGGCCAGAACAATGCCAGCAGTTTGTTTGAGGTTGAACAGATTCCGAGCGATGGGCAGATTCGCAACTTGCTGGACCCTCTGGATGCAGCGCAATTGGAGGCGGTGTTCTGGGGGATATATGCGAAATTGGATGCAGGAGAGTATCTGGCCGACTATCAGGGTGTCGCGGAGACACGCCTGATCTCGCTGGACGGGACCCAATACTTCTCATCTCAGAAGGTTCATTGCGACAATTGCCGGGTGACAGTCAAGGATGAGGAGAAGCATTATGCGCACCAGGTGCTCCTGGCGGTCTTGTGTGCGGCAGAGCAAGCCCATGTGGTGTGTCTGGAACCGGAGTTTATCACGCCTCAAGATGGGCACAAGAAACAGGACTGTGAGCAGCAAGCGATCAAACGCTGGGTGGAGCGCAATGCTAGGCGTTTTGAGCCGTGGAGCGTGACGATCTTAACCGATGATCTGCATTGTCACCAGCCCACCTGCGAGTTGCTGCTGAAGCACAATCTGCATTTCATTCTCACCTGCAAGCCGGAGTCCCATTCGACGCTATATGAAGAACTGCAGCTTCTGGAACGAGTAGAGGGTGCAATTTCGACCAAGACCGTGCGCCGATGGAATGGACGTTATCACGAGCGATTGGTCTATCGTTGGGCGGAACAAGTGCCGTTGCGGAAAGGAGCCAAGCCGCTGAGGGTCAATTGGTGTGCCTTGAGGGTGGTCCGTGAAGATAGCGGCAAGGAGTTATACCACAATGCCTGGGCCACGGATCATGTCCTGAACGAGGCGACTGTCGTGGCGGTTGCCAGGGACGGTCGCAGTCGTTGGAAGGTGGAGAACGAGGGCATCAATGTGCTCAAGAATCGAGGCTACAACTTTGAACACAACTACGGTCACGGTAAACAGCACCTCTCGACAGTGCTGTTGACGCTCTTGTTGCTAGCCTTTCTTTTCCATACCGCTCTGGATCTCAGTTGCTTGATGTACCAGGCCGTGCGCCGCGAACTGGGTACCCGACGTACCTTTTTCAACGACTTGCGAGCGCTGACCCGTTACCTCTACTTCCTCAGTTGGCAGGCATTGCTCGCCTTCATGCATCACCGGCTCGAATTAGGCCCCGAGCCTACTTGAGGCACTGATCTTTGATCATTGATGTCGTTTTGCGCCTGCTCACTGAGTAGGTAGGCGTTGCCCCCTGCCCAAGATCGGAGTTCCTGACTCCGACAGACCACCCTCTGTTGCTTTTCGCAAGCAGTGCGGCACAGATCACCCCCCAGCAACCTCTCAGGCTGCTCCCGTCTTTCTTTAACTGCGCCTGCTACAGATTACTACGGTCTTTTCCCTTTGACTCTAGGGCAAATTTAGAATTGCTG
>JAKLPW010000139.1 GCA_022013675.1 Anaerolineae bacterium
ACCGCCCCATCCGCTAGCCACTTTAGCCAGCCACTAGCACTCAGTTTTCCCTTGTCCGACACGTTGACGCAGGCGTTGAGAAGCAGCATCTCTTTAGCGCGCGTGGCGGCAACGTACAGCAAACGGCGGCTTTCGGCATCCTCCTTGTCCTTTTCGTCGGTTAGACCGAGCTGATAGATAATTGGCCGCCGGCCATCCTCGTCCGTCAACCTCAGTAACAGACCCCGCGAGGGATCGGTCAACACATAGGGGGAGTCTCCGCTGCTGCGGTAGGTCAGGTCTCCCAGGACGACGATTGGGAACTCCAGGCCCTTGGCTGCGTGGACGGTCATGATTTGTATGGCCCCTTCACCAATGGCTCGGGCCTCGCCTTCTCTGGTCCCGATGTCTCGCAGAGTACGGATGTACTCCAGGAACTCCCCTACGCTCACCATGCGCGAGGTGTGGGCATCGGCCAGTAGCTTATCAACGTTGCGCACAGCGCGCTGCATTCCTGCCAGGTGCAGCATGGCACGATAGCCGGTCGCGTCCAGCGTAGCCTTGAGCACCTCTGCGACGGTGGTTCGTCCGATGGCAGACCGCAGAGTATTGATGATGTCGATGGCCCTGATGGCACGCTGACCGTCCGGGTGTGGGAGATCGCTTCCTCTCCGCAGTACCATTTCCCAAAGGGATGGGAGCCTTTTCTTGCAAGGGCGTTCCAGAGAAGACTTCGGAAGTCTGTTGCGCGCCTGAGATAGATCAGATGCTATTCGATTCTGCTCAGGTGCGACATGGTCATTGTCGTGATGAAGACTTCCGAAGTCTGGCGGCTGGTTCCTCACACGTTGCCGGTCGGTTAAATGGAAGAGAGCGATATCGGAGAGAGCAAAAGCCGGGGAGCGTAGCGCGCCAGCCAGCACCAGGTCGTCACTGGGGTCCGCCAGAGCAAGAAGAAGGTTCAGCAGGTCACGGATTTCTGGCCGATCATAGAACCCCCGCCCCGCCACGGTCACGTAAGGCACGCCCGCGCTTTCCAGAGCGTCCTCGTAGGCGCCGAAGGAAGTAGAGGCCCGACAGAGGATGGCGACGTCGCCGTAGTTCAGAGGGCGCTGGACTGAGCCTGCCTTCGAGGACTCCGGGAGCATGATTTGCTTTGCGTCCACCAGTTCGACGAGTCGCCCGGCCAGGGCTTGGGCAGCGCGTTCCAGCGCTCCACTTTTCTTGGTTCCTACAGCCAGATGAAGTTCGACGTGGGGAGCAGGGAGCCCTTCGGGCGGATCTTCGCGGTATGCTTCCAAGGCTATGAAGGGTACAGCCCAGGGACGCGTCGTGTCCTCCGTTTCTCCCAGTACAGGTCGGAGGAGGTCGTTGAGGTTCTGCAAGAGGGGGGCGTGAGCACGATAGGATGTGCTCAATTGGTGTGTCTCACCTCCCTCGTTGGCGATCCGCTCTCGTTCGCCACGAAAAACGGTCACGTCAGCACCTCGGAAACGGTAGATGGATTGGAGTGCGTCGCCAACAAGGAAGAGCTTCTTGTCCTCTCCATTGAGCAGACGTACGATTTGGCGCTGCCGATCATTGGTGTCCTGGAATTCGTCTACCAAGAGAGCGCGGACTTCCTGCTGCCAGCGGCGTAGGACCCCTGCGCTAGAGGGATTCGCCAGCAAGGCGAGAGCGCCCTGCTCCAGATCATCGAAATCGAGAGCGCGGCGTTGCTCCTTCAGCAAGTTGTAGCGGTCTTGGACATGGGAAAAGAGGAGGCGCAGCAATGGTAACGCCTCCGAGACTTGCTGATCAAGAGCCAGGGATATACCCTCGGAAGGTATCCAGCTCAGATGCTTCTGGTAGAGATCCTTTAGTTCAGAGATGATCTCCTTGGGACGGTGTGGTTCCCAGGCTGACTTGCGTCCTTTGAGCTTGAGGTAGTCTGGGAGTTCTGATAGGAGTACGCTCAGGGCAGCCCAGTCCTTCGCCGCTTGGGCGGCCTCAATCTCACTCCATATCTTCATTAGGTTGTCAAGGATTGGCACCAGCGCGTCGTCCATCGCTGCTGCGTGACCCATGGTGCCGTCGCGAAGGGGTGCTTTGAGCGCCGCGAAGCCATCTAGGACATCAGCGTTCTCGATGAAGGCATTCATGTGGTCGGCACTTGTTGCTGTCCAGGATGCCCATGGATTGAGGGGCAGAGAATCGAAGGCGGTTCTGGCCTCGAGGCGGCGAGCAAGCAGAGTAGATAGGATCTGCTTCAGCCCACCGACGCCCAGCACGGGGTAGAGGGAAGCGGCCCCTGCCTGCAAGGAGTCTCTCTGGGTGCTTGCAGCCCAGGCCATGGTTTGTTCCACTGCCTGGGAGCACAGGACGGAGGCAATGCCTTCGTCCAGCACCTCGAAGTCGGGATCTATCTCAGCCTCAGCCGGATGGGAGCGCAGGATCTCCGCGCACATAGAATGGATGGTGCCGATGCGGGCGGCATCGAGCTGATTGTGCCGTCTCTCCCAGCGGTTTCGTTCGTCATTATCTAAGTCGTCGGCAGACAGGTAGCGACTGATCTCGCGGCGAATGCGATTGCGCATTTCGCGGGCTGCCTTGACAGTGAAGGTGATGGCTACAATACTTCGAGGCGGAAGGTCCTCGTCTTCCAGCAGGGAGAGGTAGCGGGCCACTAGGGTGGTGGTCTTGCCGGTGCCTGCGCCAGCGGTAACGGCGACGTTCACGCCTCGAGACGTGATGGCAGGGGTTTGGTGAGGACTGGGACACATTTGGGCAAGGATAGTATGTAAGTTGTTATCCACGGAACCTTCCCGTTCACTGAGAGCAGGGTTTCCATCTGCGTGTGGAGCGATCGATCCAGTGTCACAAAGGTGACTTGTCTTGGAGTGGAGTATTCAGTAGAATAGGGACGATTGTTGAGCAGTCGGACCCGTTGTTCAGCAAATTGTCATACTAAAGACCGTTGGTGTTCACGAATTGTACACGTTGATGTGGTAGGATTAGGATGCAAGTAGAAATGGCCCACAGCAATGAATGATTCATGTGGATCCGAGCTTTCTCATTTCCCATTATACCATATGCAACTCGTGACGTAAATCAGGGGCGGTGGACCTCTACAATCTCACCTTTGGAACCAATTCTCCTCTGAACATCTGTGAGAAGATCTATCTCTCGGATTGCCCTATCGGAAGTGCCAGCAGAATGTTGCAGCGGGGCACCAGGATGGGCAGCCTTCTTCCGGTGGGTGAGGAGCAAAAGCGCCTGCCCGGATGCCGCGTACCGCTTCAAAGGCGTACTCTGTGGCTGCTTCCATGGCCGCGCGGGGCCCTCCCTTGACTCCAGCCATGCGAAAGCCGCTTCGCTCCGCCGCGCGCACGTGCCAGTAGAATCCATCCACCGGCTCTCTCGAACCAATGGCGTCGCGGAAGGCCAGCGCGTAAAGGGGCAACTGGAGCTTCCTGCCGCTCATGACGTCCCTCATGCCGTAGTGTGCCTTGCCGGCGGTCTTATAGTCGATGATCCGTACGCCCCCGGGAGAGGTATCTACCCGATCAATCACTCCTCGCAGAAGCAACTTATCTTCTTGGGATTCGATGAGCAGAGGTGGGACATCTCCTATGCCGAATACCTGTTCAAAAGACGTTGGGCGGAAGCTTCCTATGAAGTCCGGGGTGCTCATCGCTTCGACTGAATGGCGAATGTCGTCCTCGATCTCGACGCGGACGTGCTCCCACCACGCTGTTGCACGGAACCCTTCCCTGTCGGGTGCTTCATCCAACACCCTGTTGGCTACAGAGGGCAAGGCGGCCAGCAACTCGTCCAGGTCAGTCGTGTCTACCACGGAAACATAGAGCTCTTCAAGTATCCGATGATAGATGGTCCCCAGTTGTGCCATATCCATCCCTTCCCCGGGTTCCTCGCGCGGCTGAAGGCGCAGAATGAAGCTGGTAAAGAAGGAGAAGGGACAGAGGCGATAGCTCTCCAGGCGGCTGGCGCTCCAGACATGTCGTGCACCATATCGCTTGCGGAGGTCGAGCCCCAGGACGGTCAGGTCTCCTTCATAGGGACTGGCGACTTCTTCCTGCTGTCGTGCTCTCAGTATCTCGGCCCCTGCCAGGATGGCTTCCCACTGCTCATCCTGTCTTAGGGGGAGCGGGCTTTCCAGGCCCGGACTTCCATAGGAGGCCAGTCCCTCCAGCAGTTCTGGCCATGAGGCTGCCAGGCCCGGCGGAGGCACGTAGGCCGTGGTGATCTGTCGAGGGGTTGCGTCGAGCAACCGGAGTATCTCATCCCAGAAGGGTGATGGTTGCCAAGGAGCCCCATTGTCGGCCATGCGAGGTCGCAGGAGATAGAGCCGTTCCCGGGCGTGGGCCATGGCCTCGTAGAAGTATTCACTTTCGTCACTTTGCAGAGACGATTGGATACTTAATCCCTTCTCTCGCAGAGCGCGGCGGTCTGACTCACGCAAAAATGGGTCTTCGTGTACTACTTGTGGAAATTCGCCCTCTGACATCCCCAGGAGAGCCAGGGCGCGGAATGAAAGCCCCCGTGCTCCGAGCACATCGCTCACTAGTACGACTGGGCGGTCGCCAGGGTAGGGAATGGAATAGGACGTGGCTTCCGCGGCTCCCCTGAGTTCATTGAGGAAACGATCGAACGAGATTGGCTCGCTTGCGCCTAACATCTCCTCGGCCCAGACCAGGCTGCGCAGAACATCTTTCAGAGCGTGCACGGCTGCCATGTCCCGTTTCTGGATGGGTCCTTCGGCTTCTCTTATCCGTTCGATGACTCGCAGGCTGGTGGGTTCGGGTAGGTAGTTTCGCGCGTGCCGCGTCGAATCCGGATCATCCCCAATGAGGACTTCTAGCCATTTGACATAATCAAGATAGCAACCAGTAGGAGAAGGCGTGAGTCGCTCCTTGAAGAGGGTGAGCATACCCAGGAGCTCCTGAGCTCGTGCCCCAATGGGAGCCCCTGTTCGAATGTACTCTTCGTATCCTCGTTCGTCTTCCGCGTTGCAGGCTGAGAGGCCCATAAGGGCTTCTTCCCATTGTTGCCATCCTGCAATGACCTGCCCCTGGCGGGCCGCTGCAGCCAGGTCGCGGGCGTCTTCGGGTGAGATACCGATTTTCTCACGTGCGCCGTCGGAGGGAAAGGCGTCAAACCAGTTGAAGTAGGGGGAGCGCCAGGATTCGATCACCAGACGGCGAGGTAAGCTCGAATCTCTGTCACCAGAGGGGTCTTGCGATGGGTTCATCATCTGAAGGAGGTCCAACAGCGCGGCTATGACGGGATTGGAGCTAAGCGGAAGTCCAGCCTCCACCTGAATGGGGATATCGAATTCCTGTGCGGTCTCGATGATGAAAGGGCGATAGGGTTCTATGTTCCGTGCCAGGATAGCCATCTCGCCCAGTGGGATGTCGTCATACTTCTTGCGTTCCACGATCCACCGAAGCGCTGCTCTCACTTCACTGGCTCGTGAGGGTGCTTCCAGTAGATCGATGCCCTGGACCGCCTTCCGTTTGGAGGCGTGGGGTTGGAAGAGCCCTGCCTCGACGTGTTGTAGGATGGGGTGCCTGGTTTGATCACTGACGGACAGGTTGTGAGGGACTGCGCCTGTCATATCTCGTAGCTGTTGCCCTGTACGTAGGAATCGGCTATGTGCCCGGTGGCGTTTTACATCCTCTGTGGTGTCGGTGAGGGTGACGATGAGGTTTTCTACTCGAGAGGCCAGTAGCTGGATAGTTCGGAGCTGTACGGTGGTGAAGCTATCGAAGCCGTCCATGAAGAGAAGCGAAAAACAGGGGGACACGTCAGGGTGTTGTTCCAATGCCTCGATGGCCAGCCAACCTAGCTCACCGTGGTCGGCCCAGAGCTGTTGGCGGAGATGCTGCTGGTAGGCCTGATAGAGCAGGGCCAACTCCTGCAAACGTGGTTCCTCGGGAACCAATCCCTCGACACCTCTCAGAAAAGCGTCTGGCGTCACCTGTTCCTGTTTGAGTTCAGCGATAAGTGCTGCCAGACGGCGGATGAAGCCCGGTTGAGTACGCAGAGGGGCATAGTGGCTTAGTGGCAGGTCATCTACTATGCTGCGAAGCAAGCGATGGCGCATCGGATCGGACAGAAGCTCATACGTGACATTCGCTGCCTCTAGACAGCGGGTGAAGAGCTCATGGAACGTCATTACATAGATTCCCAGACCGCCGCCTTTTTGTGCCAGGCGTCGGCGGAAAGCTCGTACCTGGATGCCACTCGATAGGCATACATAGGGCGTGTGTTGCAGATCCCGAGCGGCGTCACGCGCTCGCTCGAGCACCTGTTCGGTTTTTCCTGATCCTGCGGGGGCGGTCCATAGTTTAATGGGCATAAGTACTTCGCCGATAGCCGTAATACTGAGTGAAGCTGGTGTTGTGATGTGCTTTCTGCTCAAGCCGGGACGGGGGATTCCGCTGGCTCCAGGTAGATCGTCTCGGTGTCGTCGTCGAAGGCGAATAGCTCCGAGTAGCGTCCCCAGTTGATGGCTGTATCCATCTGGCGGGTGGCTTCTTCCCGACTGAAGTCCCATTGCAGTACAGTCTCCAGCATCTCGTGGGACATTCTACCTTCGGGCGACGAGCGCAAGCTGCTTAGGATCCAGCGGACCAGGGGCACTCGTCGTGCTCGGGTAGCGAAGATCTCTTTGCGGGCCAGGATGCTGGCTTCGGCGAAGGTCTCCCCCAGAGGCGGCAGCATGACATCGCCTGAGCTCACTATGGCGAAACCTAGCATTTCGGCTGCCTCGACGATGGGCAACAAATCGTCTATCTCCAGGCGTAGTTCTTCCGCCAAGCGATACAGATCATATCGGCCGTCATGCTCGGTCAGGTTTTCCAAGAGACCGGCGATGGCATTGATGGATACGTGGGGAAGGGCTCGCGTCTTCCCTGGCTCCCCAGGAGCGGTTCCCAGTTCAATGGGCTCTGGTTGCGTCTCTCCTGCTACTATCGCGTACACTTTGTCTATCAATGCCTCGAAATCAGCGGACTTGCGAGAACGAGGGTGTTCCAGTGTGACAGGGACTTCCGCTACGATGCGACCCGGAGACTTGTCCATTATCAGGATCCGGTCTGCCATGAAGGCGGCCTCTTCGATGTTGTGGGTTACCATCAGTATTGCTTTGGTTGGCATGTCTCCCTCTATCCACAACTCCAATAGCTCGCCTCGGAGGGCATCGGCGCTCAACACGTCCAGGGCAGAGAAAGGCTCGTCCAGACAGAGTAATTCAGGCTCCATGGCCATGGCCCGAGCGAAACTGACCTTCTGTCTCATCCCGCCTGATAATTCTCTGGGGTAGGCATTTTCAAATCCGTCCAGACCTACTTTGTCGATGAGTTCTGTGGCTTGCTTGTGACGTACCTTCAATGGTACACTACGGGCCATTAGGGGCACCATGACGTTTTCCAGCACGGTAAGCCAAGGGAAGAGAGCGAAGGCTTGGGCGACGATGGTGGCGTGGGGGTTGATGCCTCGAAGGGGTTGGCCTCTGTAGAGGATTTCCCCTTGGGCTGGAGCGTTGAGACCGGTGATGACTCTCAGGATGGTAGTCTTGCCGCACCCCGTAGGCCCTAGAAGTGCTACGAACTCTCCCTCGCAGAGGGTGAAGTTGATATCTTTGACAGCTACGATGCGGTGCTCTTCTCGGCCGTAGATCTGGCTGATGTGTCGTAGTTCCACCAGGACATGGTTCTGACTTGGCATTTTCATAGAGATTACTCCATTTCCATCTTGTAGCGTTCTTCGGCCATTCGATACAGGCGATGCCAGAAGAGACGATTCATGAGTACCACGGTGAGAATCATGGTGAGAGTAGCTGCCAGCAGCAGAGCGTAGTCGCCCCGAGCAGTAGCCCGGGCGATGAGAGATCCCACTCCTCTGATCGCGTAGGTGTGACCGCCAAACTGAGCATATTCAGCCACCACACTGGCGTTCCAGGCGGCACCTACGGCGCTAATCATCCCTGTGACAAGGTATGGAAACAGTGCCGGCAGGATCATCGTCCGCCATCGCGTCCATCCTCGCAGTTGGAGCAGACGCGCTGTGAATTCAAGCTCACGAGGAATAGCTCTCGCCCCAGCAATGACGTTGTAGAACAAGTAGTCTTGCATGCCCAGCAAGATGACGAGCATGGCTGCCAGATTCAAGCCGAAGGGCAGTCGCAGAAATAGTAACAGGAAGGTGGGGAAGAGGGCTGTGGCAGGCACGGAGAACAGGATCTGTGCCACGGGCTGGAGCACCGCGGCCACACGCGGCCGCGTGCCGATGAGCACTCCTATCGGCACCGTCCAGCACAGGACAATGAGCAGTGCCGCGAACACTCGCAGAAATGTAGTCAGCGTTGCCAGAACAACTTCCCGCCAGGCTGTTAGCGGCAGTGTGAGGAGCAGGTGTGCTGCCTGCCAAGCTCCATACACAAGACCAATGCCCAGCAGTGCTACAACGGGGTACAATATCCTCCCTCTACTGGGATTCTTGCCCTTGTTGGAAACCGGCGTTCTCCCTCGTCGTCTCTTTCGCCGGAAGAACGTCAGGTCCATCTTGTGAAGAAGTGGGGCCAGCATGTGCTCAGACAGCCTCTGCAGGATCCGAGAATGTTGCAGCAGATAGTAGAACCATGATGTGGTAGGTTCATCCCGCTCGACCATGTCCAGCCGGAAGCGCTCGCTCCAGGCTAGCAATGGGCGCCAGATGAACTGGTCCAACAGCACGACGACCACGAGTAATGTCCCTAGGCCCTGGAGAATGGCCGCTGAATCACCGGCGTTCGCTGCTGTATGCAGGTAGGCTCCCAGGCCAGGCAAGCGGAAATCTCGTTGGCCAATGGTAAAGGCCTCAGACGCCATCAAGAAGAACCAGCCCTCACCCCAGGAAGTAATGCTATTCCAGATCAAGCCAGCAGTCGCGAAGGGCAGTTCCAAGACCCGAAATCGTAGCCAAGGGGAGAATCGAAACGAGGTTGCTACATCGCGTAGGCCCTCGGGTATCGTTATGAGCGACTGATACCAGTAGAAGGTCAGGTTCCAGACCTGGCTGGTGAAGATTAGGACGATGGAGGCCAATTCAACGGCTAATGCCTGTGGAAGGAGGGCGCTCAGGCTGAGGAGGACTACAGGCAAGAACGATAGGATGGGCACTGACTGAAGGACGTCCAGCAGAGGCATCAGCAGTCGTTCCGCCGTTTGGTTGCGAGCCGCGGCGTAGCCGTAGACCAGGCCGAAGGTGAGCGAAAGCAGATAGGCCGCCAGCATCCTGCCGGTAGATAGGAGGGCATACCAGGGCAAGGCACGCGGGTCGAGGGAGATGGTGGGCCCTTGAATGATGGCGGGCGCGCGCACGGCTATGCGCACTCCCAGATAGAGGACCGCAGTGATCAATAGGAGTACCGCCAGGTCGCCGATGTCCAGGAGAGGCCCTGAAGGCAGTTGTGGCGTGAAGCGACGGCGCATGAGCATCCCTCCCGTCTTTAGCCTGCCTCATCCGGCATCTGGCGTTCAAGACGGGTGGCTCCAAAGGCTTAAGCATTATTGCCTAAGGAGTGGCCAGTCTTCCTGCTAGCCGGATGGAAGCGCCGTGATGAGGACAGAACGAGATTGCTTCTTATGGAATTCGCGATTACAGTCAGAATCGCCGGGATCGTCTGTAGCCATACTGGATCCGATAATCCTATAAGTCGGAGCCAACAAATCTACGGGTTGTTGCTCTCGGTGCCCCGCTTCCCAATAGCAACAAGTGGAACACAAAACGACCTGAGAGAATTCATCTTCCAGGGTTCCCTGGAATGACTAGGTTCATGACGAGTAGCCAGCACTCTCTCTGAACGTATCATACCACAGAACGCGCCAGTCTACAAGTTTGAGGCTGGGAAGACCGGGTTGCCCGGTTGAGGCAGCGACTCCGGGCAGCGGGTTAGGTGCTATCCGACGAGGCGATAGAAACAACGACCCTGATTCGCCTGGTCTTCCTCCCGCTTGGCACCATGCCGCCCAACAAGAAGAAGTGAGCCCTGATCCACCCGGCAGGTGGGGGCTCACTTCCTTGGTCTAGTCCTGCAGCGGCAATGTAGTGCCCGTGAAGGAACCCGGATCGCCTACTCGTCGCTAAAGTCTTCCCAATCTGCGTAGTCCAACTCGGGCGGCTCAATATTGATGAGCTCGAGCTGCTCACCACATCCGGGACACACGACGCGCTCTCCCTCTATCGCGTCTTTGGGCAGCGGAACCCAGGTTTCACATTCTGGGCACTTGGCTCTCATAGTAGCCATTCTGATGACTCCTTTCTATAGGTAATTAGCTGTCCAATCTAGTTGCGCATTCCTCACTTCTTGCCCTTTTTCTTGGGCTTCGGTTTACTAGAAGGCAAAGAAACTTTCTGGCAAACTTGCAACCCCTCAATTTTTATGCGGCGCAACGACTCTTTTATAGCATAGAACACTCGAAATGTCAGTAGAGAAACGGTGAAGTTTTGGTGCAGATTTGGTGAAGAGAGGTTGAATCACGCAGCCGGTGCACAAGAAAAGAGCGGGGTTGCCCCCGCTTGGTCTCCTGTCTTCTGCATGAGCTTCGTCCTCAAACCATCTGCACATGGCCTTCAATGCGTGGATTTCGCTACCGACCTACTGTGATGTCTGATCTTCGTCCGGGTCAATGAGCATGTAGCCAAAGCCTCTTGCGGACACCAGGTACTGACCGTCCTTGACCTGTAACCCCATCTTGCGCCTGATCTGCCTGACATGGACTTTCAGCAACTCCTTTGCCTCTTGGTCGTCGCCCTCGTAGCCCCATATTCGTCTGAGCAACTCCCGATAGTTTACCACCTCACCGGCTCTCTTCGCCAGGTAGCTCAGCAAACGAAACTGAATGGGAGTCAGTGGCAGACGCTTGCCTCGAAAGACGGCGCGTTTCTTGGGGACGTCGATCAGCAACTCTCCCAAGCGGACAACCGGCAGGTCCTCCGCGAGAGCCGCTTTGACTCGGCGAAGGACGCGCTCGATTCGATCCAGATTTGGTGCCTCAGACTGCAGGGCCCGCTCCGAGTTCTTGGCTGACGTGAGGAACAGTATGGGGAGATCGCCGTGCTGCTGGAGGGTACGTAGTAGGACCTGCCCTTCGCTGACCAGAATCTCCCGGTCAACGATCAAGAAGTCTGGCCGATGGTCCTCGAGCAAAACCAGAGCAGAGGCTACATCCGTTGCCACTGCGGTGTTGTATCCTTCGCGCTCCAGCTGAGATCGGATCCTATCAGTGAAAGCTGGATCGGGGTTAATCACCATGGTATTCATGGACAGAGCCCTTTGCCCTTCTCTCATTGGTGGCGTATTATAGCCTCTCAGCGGATGTTTTGTCAAATGTCAGAGGGCGGGGACTTGGTTCCGTCTTCTGTCGATCTCCTATAGCTACTCACTAACCCAAGACGGTTTGCGGCCAGGCGAATCCAGGGGATTGGTGCCCTGTAAGGCACAGGTTGCTGTGCAGCATGCTCGGAATCATGAATCATGAGGATGTGCGAGGGATGTCTTCTGAGAGGCTTCTCAGGAGCGCCCGTATTCCCTCAGGTTTCTGCTGTGGGTGGGGTGACGCAGTTTGCGCAGTGCTTTGGATTCGATCTGCCGAATTCGCTCACGGGTCACTCCGAGCATGTCGGCGATCTCCTGGAGCCGATGGGTCTCACCATCCACGAGGCCAAAGCGCCATCGGATTACCTCAGCCTCGCGGGGCTTGAGGATTGTTTGGAGTAGCGAGTCCAGTTCCTCGCGCAGTAGTTGCTGTGACACATTCTGTAAGGGAGAAAGAACGGCTTCATCTTCTACCAGATCTTGGAGACTCTCGTTGCCATCTTCTCCGATGGGCCTGTCCAGAGATATTGCCTCCAAAGTAGTACGCCGAAGCTGCTGCAGTTTGGGGAGGGGCATATTGAGGAAGTCCCCCAGTTCCTGTAGGGTGGGTTCTCGCCTGAGAGTTTGCTCCAGCTCTCGCTCGGCGCGACGCAACTTGTCGAGGGTGGCGCTCATGTGGGCGGGGATGCGAATCAATCGCGCCTGGTCAGATAGTGCCCTGGTGATGGACTGGCGTATCCACCAGGTCGCATAGGTGCTGAATCTGTTGCCCAGGGTGGGATCGAACCCTTCGACGGCCCGCATCAGTCCGAGGTTACCCTCTTGAATGAGATCCAGAAAGGGAAGACCCAGGCCGGTGTATCGTTTGGCAATGCTGACTACCAGGCGAGCATTGGCTCGAATCAGGTGGCGTCTGGCCACCTTCCCCTCCCGAACCAGGTCTTGGAGCCATTCTGCTTCCTCTGGCGAGTGGGCTTCGCCGGTCAGAAGAACCTCCGCCTGGCGGCCTTTCTCCAACTGTTCGGCCAGGGCGATTTCCTTCTCCCTCGTCAGCAATGATTCCTGGCTCACTTCGGCGAGATAGATCTGCAGAAGGTCACTGGCTTGTATGGCCGACAGCATATGCTGAAGACTGGACCCGAGTTCCGATTCGTCTTCCTGGTCTGATCCTGGAGAGTCCGTTGGTGTGCCCTCGCGCACTTCGATGCCCCGGCTACGAAGGATCTGACAGATGGCCTCGAAACGCTCTAGATCATCTTCGGTTCCAGGGAGGGCACCGAAGATGTCGTCAACGGTCAAGTGACCGCTGAGTTTTGCTCTCTGTATGAGAGGGAGAATATCCTTGTCGAGATTCTCGGGTTGCACTCCTAGCTCCATTCACCAGAATGTGTGGTGGGATTGACCCTCACGCCTGAAGTGTTCTACTCTTCCCCTTCATCGAGGTCAAGAGCTGTCTCGATTCTCGCCAGTGCGTTTTCGATCTCCAAGCCCTCGGCAACTGCCAGCTCTCCCGCCAGTAGATCCCTGGCTCTCTCCAGCAATCTTGTGTCCTTGGCTCCCAGGTGGCCCTTCCGTTTTTGCTGCCACGATAGATTGCGCATCACCTCGGCGATCTCAATCAGGTTGGCAGATTGTAGTTTCTCGGTTGCCAGTTCCTGGCGCTCCTTGTGGTCACCTGTCAGCTCGTCGGGGGCGCTACCAAGCACGCGGAGGATTCTCGCTATCCCGGAGCGTTTCAGGACATCACGCAGGCCCACGTCCTTGACTTTTTCCACCGGAACCATGATCTGCATGTCGTAGGTCATGGGATCAATGACATAGTAGCGTCGGAGATCACCCGCGATGCTTTTCTGGGTGATGCCTGTGATAATGCCAGCTCCGTAGACTGGATGTACGACTTTGTCACCCACCTGGTAAATCGGCTTCATACTCTATCATAGCCTCCAGGGTAAGTATAGCACGTTCTCGCAAGTAAGTGAAACGGCGAGTCCAGTACAAGACTAGCAGACGTGTGTCTATGGCGTGCCTTCTTTGACGTATTGCTTGATTTCACCTACGCTCATGCCGCTGAGTCCCATCTTCTCCACCGTGCGTCCTCGGTGACGGTAATCGGTGCCGTGGATAGTGGAGGCCAGTCGGATAACGGCATCCATCAGAGGGGTGGACACGCCGTATGCCCTACCTAGCTCGGAGATGGGCACCAGACTCATGGGCACGTCCTCAAAAATGTATCTGTGTTCAAGGGTCTGCGGTGCCATGATGCCCCGGTAGCCTGGGTTGTTGTGAATGGCTTCGTGCAGGCTGGTTCCTATGGCATTGTACGCCATTTCCAACCAATCTCGTGCTGAGATAGCATTGACCCCCAGAGCTGCTGCCACAGTCACCCGCTCTCGATCTAGTGTCTCCAGCACACGCGCTACGGAGGGAGTGACCCCTTCTATGTAGAACTGAAACTGTCCCACAGTGGACTCGATGCGCCCGGCGTTCAGCGCGGCCAGAGCTGGATGGAAGATAGCGCCCATGTTGTCCATGCTGGTCTTGAGCACCGTTTCGGCTGGCATGAACTGAGTGTACGCCTCTCTCAGAACGCTCAGAACTTCTGGCGTCCGCGTTGCGGGGAGTGCGGCTATTGGCACGGCGTTTTTCAGTCG
This sequence comes from Anaerolineae bacterium, assembly GCA_022013675.1. GTDB lineage: Bacteria > Chloroflexota > Anaerolineae > JAKLPW01 > JAKLPW01 > JAKLPW01. The sequence continues at coordinate 13,993 of JAKLPW010000139.1, forward strand.
AAATATCTTGGCTTGCGCGGGGCCCATGCTCCGGCTGGCAAAAATGAGGGTCTGAGTTTCTGCTACGATGACGTCCGCTGTACAGCCATTCTCTCTCAGTGTCTTGACAAATTCCAGTGCTCCTCCGGTACGTCCGGGGTTTAGCACTATGATCTGCCCATCTCGCAAGTGGGGAGCACACTGCTCCGCAAGGTAGCAGTGTGCCGTCGCTGGAACAACCACCATGATGCAATCAGCGTCATTGATTGCGTCCTTGACATTCGCGGTTGCCAGGGCCAGTGCCCCGAACCCCATAGGGCCCTGTGGACCTTCTAAGTCTATCCCGCCCAGAGCGCGAATCCCCTCGATGTGCTCCCAGGTACGATTGTATAGTGCAACGTGGAAACCCTTCAGGGCCAAATCGGCGGCCATGGCTTTGCCGCCATGACCGGCTCCGAGGATCGCGAATCTGATATGGTTGGTCATCGTTCTTGCTCCTTCCTTGTGAGTGGCACTGGTGAGTGTAATGGTGCCAGGCGTGCGTACTCATGTGCAATGGCCATGCAGGAACCGAGTCTAGAAGTTGGACGGATCGAAAGCTAGGAGGATACCGCTGATGATCCCATTGCTCGTTTGACCCTGTCGCTCTCGGATAGCACTTTGCCTGTGTCCTGATCTATGGCTTGGCAGGCACCATCAACGACGCGTGTCACGATTTCGCCCCGGGCGATGCTACTTCCTTTGAGATGCGGGGCATCTAGCAGGCCGATAGTCACTGCTCTTGCAAGTGTATGAGGATCGGTGAGTGGATCGCGAACGTGGCTTCCAGCTAGTCGTCCGATGCCGTCCAGCAGTACCTGTGCTTCAGTGATCAGTTCTTGCTTCCTATGCTGTACCTGAGGATCATGCTCCATGTCGGGCATGCCTCTCAGGCAATGGGTGATCACGTGTTGGGCTGCTCGGCAGTTGTGAATGATGTCATCGGCCGTGGCGGCGTGATGTGCTTCACATGCGCTCACCACGTGGATGATGTGGGGCTTGAGAGCCATCTGGAGGTATATGGATGCTGCCAAGTGTGCGCCCGCAGCGTCCTGGTCTACGGGGTAGCTGGGCAACCCCGTGCGCGTTTGGCGGTATGCACTGAAGCCCTCGTCTGCCAGGCTCTCGACCAGGGCGCAGCTTGCCAGCATCCTGGCTAGATCCATGCTATCTGAGAGGCCCGCGGGGGTATTGAACATGTACTGGGCAATGTAATGCTGAACGCCCATCGCCTTCGCGTTGTAGGCTGATAGGTAAGAAGTAGCTACGTAGATTACGTCAGGTGCATCCCGTAAGCTCCAGTGATGAGGTTCGTTGACTTCCACGGTGATGCCCCGTTCGGCGTGCCAGTGCATTACCTGCTGGTGGACACGAATCGATTCCTCTAGAGCCATGGGGCCCCGATGATCCAGGACGTTGAACCAGAAGATGGGTACTGCGGCCCAGGCGTTGTTGATGGTCTCGAGATACATTTTAGCCAGGAGTAAGAGATCATCAGTTCCTGCGTAGCAGCGCATCAGGGGATAGTTTCCGCGTCGGGTGACCCGGTACATAGCCCGGTAGTCATCGGCGCTCCGGGCTGGCACGCCTCCGGCCCCCTTGCGTTTGGGGTCTTGTCGTTCAGGATGGAAGAAGTTCTCTTGAGCGTCTTGGTCTGGCCCCAGCGAAACGACGTCTAGTAGTCCAGATTCGGAGAGCTGTCTGATGCCCTCGACCGTGTCCTCAATAGTCGGTTGTCCGAAATGGTGTCGGATGAGGGGGAATGGCGATTTCCATTTGATGCGCTCTACGACATTCTGAGGTGAACGCGCCTCACGAGTTGGTGCGCTCTTCCTCTTTTGGAGATACGCAATGATGGCGTCAAGAGGCTCTTCGCCAGAGAAGCAGGCTTCGAATAGCCCTAGTTGTTGGGCCTTCTCGGCGACGGGAGGAGTGCCACCGAAGCAGAAGCGCTTGTGTTGGAGATTGGCTTTCTGCACTGCGCCGGCGAATTGCCGTAGTACGGCTTCCCCTGTCTCCGGGGTCAGCCGATAGCTGACGGCCACTACGTCGGGGTCATGATCCTGGATAGCGCTGATGAGAGCCTCGATGGGAGTGGCCGGGCCGAGGAAGTGGGTTTCGTGCCCCAGTTGCTCGGCCAAATTGAGAAAGCTCAGAATGCCTGCTACGTGCACACACTTACCCAGCGCAGCACCTAGGATTTTGCTCATGACGCGCCTCCTGCTCTTCGTGCATCATTCTCAGTTCCCTGTTAACGCGCAACCTACCTGCTAGCCCGAGTTTCTTTCCGACGCTGTTTGCGCCTGGCTCGTTGAATGCCCTTGCGCTTTTTCAAGCGGGACAGCTCACCGCGCGAGACGTGCCATCTCTTCCTGCGTAGCGCGCCAAGAGTTCCGCTTGTGTTCATAGACTTGCGGAAGCGCTTCAACAGGTTGTCTAGTGATTCGTTCGGTTTCCTTATGACTGTCGTCACGTGCTTGACACCTCTCTTTGCCTCCTTATGTAGTTACGGCCTAGTGAAGATAGCAAAGGCGACTACCCTTTTCTCTCCAGACTCGCCTCCTGAGGAAGGTAGCCGCCCATTCTGTGACTCAGACAACAGCAAGTGCGTTATCGATTCGACTCCATACTTCGTACGGTGGAGTCATAGAGCGCAAGATCCATGCTCGCGCGCTTCGGACCCAATGCTACCTGGGGGCGTGGCGACCGATAGTTATCCCCTTTCACCGATCATGCCTTGGCAACGCGGATCTCTCAGATAGTAATTGAGTGTCAGTCGCACTGGCCCCAGATTATGATAGTTAGCATTCAGGTCTATCTTCTTGGACTGACCTCCATGGTGCTCTCAGGATGAACGTGCTTACAGACGTACATTAGATAGTATACAGATGGAAGCCTGTCTTGTCAAAGAGATGCTGATGTATGGTCTAGCAATCCGAGCACTGCTGCTCGCCATCGGCGGAGGCTTCCTCGTCGGCGTCTTCCTCGGTTCTCTTCCTGGGTTTCTCTCCTAGCTGCTCGAGCTTCTGGCCGACCAGGTAGTTGATAGATCCTTCCGGGTACGTCCCGTTTTCCTGGAGTTCGCCTGCCTCGCAGTTTGTGAGGATGGAAATGCCCTCGTCCACGGTGCGCACGGGGTAGATGTGGAACCTTCCACTTCCAACGGCGTTGACGATATCCTCCCGCAGCATGAGGTTCTTCACGTTGGGTGCCGGGATGATGACGCCTTGCTCGCCGGTCAGTCCTTTGGCCTTGCAGACGTCAAAGAACCCTTCGATCTTGCGGGTGATGCCACCCACGGGTTGTATTTCGCCGTGCTGGTCTACTGATCCCGTGACTGCAATCCCTTGTTTGATGGGGACCTCGGACAGGCTAGAGAGGAACGCGTAGAGCTCTGTCGAGGAAGCGCTATCTCCTTCCACTCCTTCGTAGGCCTGCTCGAAAACGATGCTTGCGGAGAGAGCCAAGGCGTTCTCCTGGGCGTATTTGCCTCCTATGTAGCCAGTGAGGATTAGAGCTCCCTTGTCGTGTATCGGCCCCGTCATTTTGACTTCACGATCGATATGCACCAGGCCTGCTTTCCCCTTGAAAGTAGTGGCAGTGATGCGGGAAGGCTTGCCGAACTCGTAATCGCCAACAGAGAGGATGGAGAGCCCGTTGACCTGCCCGATGACTCTGCCTGTTGTGTCTACGAACAGGAATCCTCGTTGCGTAGCTTCCAGCATATTCTCCTCGACCCGGTTGGATCGGCGGGTCCGTTCATCGAGCGCGCGCTGAACATCATTGGCGGTCACCAGCTTGTGGTCACTGCGAGTGGCCCAATATGCTGACTCCCGTACGATGTCGGCTATGTCTGCGAAACGAGTGCTGAGCTTGTCCTGATCCTCCACCAATCGGGATCCGTATTCCACCACGCGGGCAACCCCCGTTAGGTCGAAGTGGCGCAAACCCTCTTGACGGCATCGCTCTCCGATGAAGAGCGCATAATTGCGGATGCTCTTCTCGTTTCGCTCCATTTGACTCTCGAAGTCTGCCTTGACCTTGAAGAGTTCGCGGAAATCCTCGTCCAGATCGTAGAGGAAGTAGTAGAGGTAGGGATCACCGATCAGTATGACTTTCACGTCCAATGGGATGGGTTCAGGCTCCAGCGTGGCACTGGCGATGGGGCGATACGCTTCTCCCATCTCTTCTATCCTCATTTCCCCGTTGCTCAAGGCTCTCTTCAGTGCATCCCATGCCAGGGGGTTACTGAGCAGGCGTTTCGCTTCTACCACCAGATAGCCTCCATTAGCACGGTGGAGCGCACCCGCTTTGATCATGGTGAAGTGCGTTATCATTGCGCCGAACTCGACCTGGTGCTCGATGCGGCCAATGAGGTTGTGATAGGTGGGATTGGTCTCTACCACCACGGGGGCACCTTTCGAGTGGCAGTGATCAACCAGGAGATTCACTTCGTATCTTGCCAGGGGTGTTCTCTCACTGGGCGACGGCATAGCCATGGGGGGAGAAGTCGGCTGGGGTTGCTCAGGGGATGTGACGAAGTAACTCGTGTTCTGAACTATGTCCTCTTCTACGTCCTTCAGGTAACGGATGACACTCTCGCAGTCGGCGTACTTGTCGCGTAACTCCTGCAGATGCCCTCCTACGACGAATTGAGCCAGCTCATGGTCCAGGCGGTCTATCTTCGCCCTGGTCACCTTGTCCTGCTCCCGAACCTGACGCATGGTCTTCTCCATCTGGTTCTCTAAATCGCCGCGATGAGCTTCGAATTCTTCCCTGGTTTTTGCATCCAGTGTGCTGTACTCCTCAGCGGATAGCGGCTTGCCATCCATCATGGGGGCAATGGCCAGTCCCGCTGGCGTTCGTATGAGGGCAAACCTGAGCTCATCGAGATATTCCTCCAACTGAGCGAAGGCGGCCGATTGCCTTTCTTGTATCTCGCGCACGATATCCTTCTTGCGCTGCTGGTAGTGATCGCTTTCGAATGCGCGTACCATGTCTGTTTGTAGCTTGGCTATCAGTTCGCGCATGTCGTCACGGAAGATGCAACCTCTGCCGGCGGGTAGGGGGAGGGCACGAGGCCTGTCAGGTTGATCAAACGAGTACGTATAACACCAGTCATTCGGTATTGGCCGAGAGGAGGCTTTGCGCTTGAGGAACTGGTGGATGATGGTGGTTTTGCCAGCGCCCGCAGGCCCCAAGGCGAAGATGTTGTAGCCCTCGCTGGAGATGTCGATGCCGAACTCTATGGCGTCGGTTGCCCGGTCTTGGCCAATGGTCTCCGTCAGGGGGGGGAGCTCTGCTGTAGATTGGAAATCGAAGAGGTTCAGTGGACAAGTGGCGCTGAGCTCCTCAGGGGACAACTCTCCAGGTGCTTTCATCGAATCAGGTTCCTCCTTGGGCCTTGGTTGTTCAATCGTCAGGTGAGACGATAAAGAAATAGTCAGAGTAGAGGGCATTATAACATCGTGGCAGAACTCGGTCAACTGCTGTAAGGGGAAGGGTGCTGAAGATAGACTTCCGAAGTCTATCCCATGCAGGAGGTGTACCGGATGCTACGCCGTTTTGAATCAGATTGTGGTCAACTGTTGTCCCGCCGAAGACTTCCGAACTGGACTCTGGCGAAAACGTATTATTGTCTAATCTATGCCCATCGTGACTGCTCTCCGGCCTCGTTCTTATCTGAGCAACTGCCGGGCGATGACCAGACGCTGTATCTCGTTGGTTCCTTCTCCGATAGATGTCAGGCGGTTGTCGCGATAATATCGCTCCACCGGGTAGTCGCGGCTGTATCCATACCCGCCATGGATCTGAACTGCGTTGAAGCAGGCCTTCTCGGCGGCCAGGGCAGCGAACAACTTGGCCATGGCTGCTTCCCGGGTGAAGCGCACTCCCTTGTCCTTGAGGTAAGCTGCCTGGTAGGTGAGAAGGCGTGCGGCTTCGAGTTCCGTGGCCGAGTCGGCGATCATCCATTGGATGGCCTGGAAGTTGGCGATGGGCTGACCGAACTGGACGCGCTCCTTCGAGTACGTGATAGCAGCATCCAGGGCGACCTGCCCCAGGCCTAGAGCCATGGCCGCGATGCTGATACGACCGCCATCCAGGGTTGCCAAGAACTGCTTGAACCCCTCGCCTGGTTTCCCCAGCAAGTTCTCCCGTAGCACTCGACAATCCTCGAAAAAGAGCTGGGATGTAACGGATGCTCGCAGCCCCATCTTGTCCTCGTCGCGCCCGGGGCGAAAACCGGGGGAGTCCTTCTCTACGATGAAATTGCTTATGCCCCGGGTGCCCTTCCCGGGCTCAGTCATGGCCGTGATGATCATGATCCCGGCGATAGAGCCGTTGGTGATGAAGTTCTTCTGGCCGTTGATCACCCAGTGGTCGCCGTCGAGGACGGCCCTGGTCTGGGTGGCCCCAGCGTCCGAGCCTGCACCCGGTTCCGTAAGGCCGAAAGCTCCCAGCGTTTCACCAGTAGCCAGAGGCACCAGATATTTGCGCTTCTGCTCTTCGGTTCCAAATTCGTAGAGGGGGGTGGCTACCAGTGAGGTGTGAGAAGCCATGGTGATGGCGGTAGAGCCACAGGCACGCGCGACTTCTTCCACGGCGATGGCGTAGCTGATAGTGTCGGCTCCGCTGCCACCGTACTCCTCGGGGACGGGCAATCCCAGAAGGCCAAGGTCGGCCATTTTGCGGATCGTTTCCCAGGGGAATACCTTGGTCTCGTCCAGTTCGGCTGCCTTGGGCGCGATCTCTTTCTCCGCGAAATCGCGCACCATCTTGCGTATCATACGCTGCTCTTCGTTGAGCTCAAATTCCATTTCGTTCTCTCCCTTTCTTGATGGTCCCCCTCCCAGGTGTTGCCAGAGGATACACCGCCGAGAACGCTGAGTTCGCAGAGATTCCTCGGTGTTCTCAGCGAGCTTGGCGGTTCAACAATGACTACCGTTCGTCCAGCATGACTCGACAGGATGACTGTTCTTTTCACTGTCCCTACGTGGACTCGCGGGTGCTCGATCTATTTCCCTATAGCCATGCCGGTGGGATCGATTTCGCGGAGCAGGGCTCTTTCCTGTGCTGTGGGTGGAGAGGTCGTACTCACCTGCTCTGGGATAATGATCTCAAAGCTGCTGTTCTCCTGCACCTGTTTCACCGTAACACCTGGGTGCAGGGCCAGTAGCTTCAGGCGCTTTGTTTCCTCGTCGAAGCCATAGACTCCCAATTGGGTGATGACTCGATACGGTCCGCCGTCTGCCGGCAGCCCCGCTTCCTCACGGGCCCCAGGGCCGCTCAGGTAGCCGGGCGTTGTGATGAAGTCAATCTTTTCTCTGAAGCGGCGCTCATCCTGGCGCATTATGAGGATGGTGCGCCAGCAGAAGGAGCCGACGTCGTTGCCTCCCCCACTGCCAGGCAGACGGACCCTGGGATGCTCATAGTCACCGATGATGGTAGTGTTGATGTTACCGTAGGCGTCTATCATGGCTGCTCCCAGGAAGCCATAGTCAAGGAGGCCCGCTTGAGCCGAGGCCATCACGTCGTGCATGCTGGATGCGGCGACCGCCCGGTAGAAAGTGCGGGAATCGCCCACGGAGATAGGCAGGACGGGTACTTCTGGCCCGATACCGCCTGCCTCAAAGACGATGAGCAGGCCAGGCGCATGTGTGCGCTGGGCCAGCATCGCCGCTATCATCGGGAGGCCTGTGCCGACGAAGACGGACTTGTTGTTCTCGAGTAGCTTGGCGGCCACACAAGCCAGCAGTTCGGTTTGCGTGTACTTTTCCTCGATCATATTGGTATCCCCCGTCACTTCTTGTTCTTCTTGTCGAGCCAGGGAGCCCGCATGGGCGCGCGGTAGTTCTCAACTCTTTTGAGGTAGTTCAACTTTCGCACGCCTCCTATCAGATCCAGGTATTCCTCGAAGTCGGTTACCCCGTGAACGTACTTGTCGAGGTATTCCTGTGTCCCTTCGTCTGTTCTAGATAGGTCGAGCCATTCTGCAATGTGCTCTTCATCGAAGAAGTAAAGGTACGGCATTTCACAGGGGTGAGAGCCATAAGGAACTTCGACCACGGCATCCACGAGGTAGAAGGGTATGATAGTGCGATCAGGCGTTCTGCGTATGGCATCTTCGTCCACGATTTCCTCGGTGGTTACGATCAACCTCCTGGACGCGCGTGATAGCTCGAAGTCCTCCACCACGGTGCCGTCAATCTGCGAGTTCCCATTCTTGTCGCAGCGGTGCACGTGCATGATCGCCACGTCGGGGTAGGCCGCTGGCACCAAACAGATAGGTTTCCCACTATAGGGGTCCTTCACGGTCTTAGCGGAGCTACGCTTGAAGGTGTCGGTGCCCAGAAGATTGCGAGTGGGGATGAAGGGCACGCCCAGCATACCTGCTAGAAACCTCCATTGGTAGGCGGCGTTGCTGATCTCAGCGACTACTTTGCATCTCCCCGTTTCCACCATCCGGCGTGATGCGGGGGATAATCCTCGCATCTCGTGGCCGAACGCGTAGGCAACCTCTATCTTGGTGACGCAGACGGCACCTATGAGGAGATCCGCATCATGCACAGCGGTTTTTCCTGCCATGATCAGGTCACTCTTCTGTTGCCGAATGATCTCATAGACGGCGGCCATGGACACACGAATGTGGCCGAAGCCACCGAAGGCGATGAAATCTCCATCGCGGACGAAGCGCGAAATTGCGTCCTGCATGGACATGCGTTTGTCAGTCAGGGCGCGGGACTTGTGCTCTCGCACCCATTTGCGATTCTCGTCCGGATCATGCCATCCAATGAGCTCTCCCATTCCCTCTTCCAGGACTTCCATTGGTTTTTCCCTCCTTCACTTCACTACGGTGTGAATGACTGCGCCCGTCTCGTGTGAGGATCAGCCTGCACCAAGAAGGGCAATACCTGCCATGATAGATATTCGTGTGATTCGTTCATTTGTGGGATTCGTGATTCCTGGTCAAGTTATGGGGCAAGGACAGCGCGTTGCCCTTGCGGTAGGCATATTATGGGAGGGTCGGTTTATTCAGCAGGGATAATTAGTTCCTGTCCCACGTAGATGGCGTTTGCGTTCCGCAGGTTGTTTGCCTTGACGATGGATTCCACAGTGATGCCAAAGCGAGCGGCTATGGTGGTCAGGTTGTCATTGCTCTGTACGACGTAGGAGTTCGGCGTAGAGAACGTCTCGGTGGGGCCGGTGGGAGCTGAGATCGTAGCACCGGATGATGGAGGCAGTGCAGTAGCGATGGTTTGGACATCCGTGGGCAACGGCGTGGGCGATACTGGGATGACGCCCAACATTCTGAGTTCCTCATTGGCTGCCGCGATAATCTCCGCGTTTTCCTCAGCCAGCACAATGCAGTGGTCAAATGCCTCGCGGGCTAGATACACGTCACCGTGATCCCGGTACAACATGCCCAGGCCGTAGTAGATGGGGGCAAAGTCGAGCCGGAGACGCTTGGCTTGCTCAAGCTGACCGATGGCCGCTGCCAGATCACCCTGGCTCGCGTAGGCGTACCCAAGACCGATGTAGGGAGAAGCTCCATAGGGATCCACTGCCAGGGCTGCGCGGTAGTTTCCTATTGCCCCTGGCAAGTCATTCTCTGCAAGGCGGAGATTGCCTTGAGCAGTGTAAGTGTGGACATCAGGATGGAGATGTACTGATGCGATGAAATCATCTCTGGCGAGGGAAGGTTGTCCGGCGCTCCAATGGGCCTGCCCCCGACAGCGAAGCCAGACACTGCGTAGAACAGACGTATCGCCCGGGATCTCTCCTACGGCGTCCAGGGCGCGCTCAAACTGGGTGATAGCCACAACCTGTTCTCCCAGGTAGATCGCAGCCTGCCCCACCAATGCGCTGGCGTGGACTTTGTGAGGCACGGCAACGCGCTCGCTAACCAGGACAGTGTCTCTCTTCATGGAGGCGTCCATTATCTCTGTGGGACTGATAATGGCTGGTGTCACCCAGTGAGTGGTATCGGTCCAGCGAGGGACAATAGCTTCCGGCTGACCTGCAACCATGCGCCCCCAGACTACGATTTCGGCTCCAACTCTGTCTCCCCATTGGAGAGCGCTCTCGTCATTGCTAACTGGTCCAATGACCTGTAGACCCACCTTATTCATCAAGCCGGTACGGC
>JAKLPW010000140.1 GCA_022013675.1 Anaerolineae bacterium
GGTGTTGCTAGCATACATAATGTTACCAACACAATCATAACTCTGTTTCGCAACGTTTGCCTCCTTTGTCGGAAACCGTGTTCGCACGTTTCGTCCCGTATTCTGCTATGACTCGTCTGAAATGGCACTCCCTCACCGCCGAGAACGCTGAGAGCGCAGAGAAAACCTAATAAAACGTCATAAAATCACTGTGGCCTCTGTGTGTTCTGCGGTGAGCCTCTCTTTCTTCAGCGCAGTCCTGCCAGGCAATGTTATCATGCCTTTTAGACAGTGTCAATCCCTGGCGGTCTCGGTCTGATAGCGTGGAGTAAGACTTCGGAAGTCTACCGAGAGTGGGAAGTACATCGGATTCAGTGCAATTTTGCATGGCGGTTTTGAAGCGTATTGTGAACCACGCTATCGTTTTGAAAAATTTCGAAGTCGGCGGGCGGCCTTCTTCCAAATCTTCGCCGGTCTGCCACTTGGCGGAGCGGGACAGGGTGAATTCCCCCCAAGAGCCAACCATTTCTATCGTAGGTCTTTCAACCATATGCTGCTTGATACCCCTCTGACGAATTCTTGACACTCTAGTTTGCCTGCGCGGTCTAACCATGTTACACTGACCGAAGATGAAGACAGACAGGATCCTGGAGGGTTCTATGCCATACGTTCAAATCAGCGATGAATGCGTTTTCTACGCTTACCATGCCTCTGCATTGGAAAAAGCGCCGTCTGTGTTGCTAGTTCACGGCGCGGGAGGCAGCCATCTTCACTGGGGATACGAGGTTCGATCACTTCCGGAGGCCAACGTCTACGCTGTAGACCTGCCCGGGCATGGCCGTTCTGGTGGAAGTGGGCGCTGCTCCGTTGCAGCCTACGTGGAATCCATTCTTGAGTTCATGAACGTTCTGGAGTTGGAGCGGGCGGTGGTTGTGGGGCACTCCATGGGCAGCGCTATTGGTCTCACGCTGGGTATTGCTCACCCGAAGTGCATCCAGGGTCTGGTTCTGATTGGCAGCGGGGCCCGGCTGCGTGTTTTGCCTGCTATCCTGAAGGGGCTGTTGAGCGATTTTGGTGCCACGGTGAAGACTATCGTGAGCCATTGTTATGGCAGTGGGGCAACGGAACAGATGAAGCGTCTGGGGCTTGGGCAGATGCTTGCGGTGGGGGAGCAGGTTTTGCACGACGATTTCGTGGCTTGTGATTTCTTCGACGTAATGGGTCGTCTGGAATCACTCCGTGCGCCGACTCTTATCATCACTGGGATGGAAGACGTAATGACGCCGCCAAAGTATGCCCAGTATCTGACAGAACACATCGAGGGGTCTCAGTTGACTCTCATTGAAGGGGCCGGACACATGGTCATGCTGGAGCGAGACAAGCTTGTAGCCCAGGCGATTATTAGGTTCTTGGAGATGTTGTAGTAGTTTGCGCGCTGGAAGAGGGTTGAGAGCAGATTTCGGAAGTCTATCGCGTACAGGGAACGAGTCGGACTCTATGCTGTTCCAAGCCGGATTGTGACAACTGTTGCTTCGCTTGAGACTTCCGAGGTCTGGGGAGTGGGCTCCTGCAACCCTCTCCAGCCAAAAGAATTGCTCCATCGGAACATATGTGCTATAATTGGGCGCGCAAGGTGGTGATCTGACAGATCGATCAGCGTCTAGGGGAAGGGCGGCAGTTATGGGGGAATTCGAACTGGTCTCGGAGTTCTGGCCCACCGGGGATCAGCCTGGAGCTATTGACAAGCTACTGGGGGGATTTCGGACCGATCAGAAGCACCAGACTTTGCTGGGGGTAACTGGATCCGGTAAGACCTACGTGATGGCGAACATCATTGCGCAGCTCCGTCGTCCAACCCTCGTTATAGCTCACAACAAGACACTTGCTGCGCAGCTTTACTCTGAGTTTCGTGAGTTCTTCCCTCGGAACGCGGTTGAGTACTTCGTCAGCTACTATGACTACTATCAGCCAGAAGCCTACTTGCCTCGAACTGACACCTATATCGAGAAGGATGCCTCCATCAACGAGGAGATAGATAGGCTGCGCCTGGCAGCGACTTCATCGTTATTCAGCCGTAGCGATGTGGTCATAGTGGCCTCCGTTTCCTGCATTTTTGGCCTGGGCAGTCCTGAAGAGTATGGGAAGGTCGTCATTACTCTTCAGCGCGGCGAAGCTAGACGGCGCAATAAGGTCCTACGGCATCTGGTGGATATCTATTACGAGCGCAACGACATGACCCTGTCGCGGGGAAAGTTTCGCGTGAGGGGCGATACGCTGGAGATTCACCCGGCATACGGCGAGGTGGCGTACCGGGTGGAGTTCTGGGGCGATGAGATCGAGCGCATCGTTGAGGTAGATCCGCTCACTGGCGAGATCCTGAAGGAGCACGGTTCCATAGATATCTATCCCGCCAAGCATTTCGTGACACCTCAGGATAAACTGACTGAGGCTCTGGCCAGCATTGAGGCGGAACTGGAAGAGCGACTAGGGGAGCTGCGGAACGCTGACAAGCTGTTGGAAGCCCAGAGGCTAGAACAACGTACTCATTACGACTTGGAGATGCTTCGGGAAGTTGGCTACTGTTCAGGGATCGAGAACTACTCGCGTCATCTCTCCCAACGTCAGGCGGGTGAGACGCCGTGGACCCTCATGGACTATTTCCCTGACGATTTCCTATTGATTGTTGATGAGTCTCACATGACTGTCCCGCAGATTCGCGGCATGTACAACGGTGACCGTGCCAGGAAGCTAGTCTTGGTCGAGCATGGGTTTAGGCTGCCGTCGGCGCTGGACAACCGCCCCCTGACCTTCGAGGAGTTCGAGCAGCATGTTGATCGGGTACTCTTTACTTCGGCTACACCCGGGCCGTACGAGCAACAACTTAGTGCTCAAATCGTGGAGCAAATCATCCGGCCCACTGGTTTGGTGGATCCTGAAATCATCGTGCGTCCTACCAGAGGGCAGATCGATAATCTGGTCGGTGAGATCAATCGCCGACTGGAGCGTGGTGAGAGAGTCCTGGTGACGACCCTGACCAAGCGCATGGCGGAGGATCTGGCCGACTACCTTCACGAGCTCGGCATAAAGGTCCACTACCTGCACTCCGAGGTCGCTACTTTGGAGCGCGTCGAGATACTGCGAGATCTTCGACTCGGCATGTACGATGTGATTGTGGGCATCAATCTCCTGCGTGAAGGCCTGGATCTGCCGGAGGTCTCGTTGGTGGCCATCCTCGATGCGGACAAAGAGGGCTTCCTACGATCGGGGACGGCGCTGATCCAGACGATTGGACGTGCGTCCAGGCATGTAAACGGTCAAGTAATCATGTACGCCGACAGGATCACGGACTCGATGGAGAGGGCCATCAGTGAAACGAATCGTCGCCGCGAAATCCAGACAAGGCACAATCGGGAACACGGGATCGTCCCGAGCACCATCTTCAAAGAGATCCACGACCTGACCGAGCGGGTCAAGGCTGTTGCTGAACAGCGGGTCGAGTACCGGGTGGGCAAAGAGATGCCTAAAGATGAGGCATTCCGTCTGATCAAGGAACTCGAGCGACAGATGAAGATGGCTGCCGCTAACCTGGAGTTCGAGAAGGCTGCTCTGATTCGGGATCAAATCATTGAGATGCGACGAAGTCTTCAAGATGAGGAGGGTATCCCTGAGTGGGAGAGGTATCGCTGACTGGAGAGGAAACGACCGAGGCACTGATTCCGGCATTGGGTACTTTGGTTGCGGGAGTATCTGAGACCGTCGAAACGGCTGGGACACGACGTGAGCGATGATCCACGAGTTTGGAATGAACCTTCATATGTGGGTCTCCACGGCGAAGGTAAACTAGGCAAGCGGGTAGAGGGCGCCTACTCACGGCTGGCCAATTGCACTCTCTGCCCCCGTGAGTGCAGGGTCAATCGGCTAGGGGACGAACGGGGGTTCTGTGGCTCCGGAGAGGACCCCGTCGTAGCGAGCTGGAATCTCCATCGCTGGGAAGAGCCGCCTATCAGCGGGACGAAAGGATCGGGAACCATCTTCTTTACCCACTGCACGGGAAGATGTCTCTTCTGCCAGAATTATCCCATCAGTCAGTTGGGGGTCGGGAATGTCATCACTATCGATGACCTGGCCGACATCATGCTGGAGCTTCAGGATCGGGGAGCCCACAACATCAACTTGGTGACGCCCACGCATTTCGTCCCTCAGATCATGTCGGCGCTATTGAAAGCCATCCCCAGGGGGCTACGGCTTCCGCTGGTGTATAACTCAAGCGGATACGAAAACGAGGGTACCCTCCGGCTCCTGGAAGATGTCGTGGATGTTTACCTGCCGGATGTCAAGTACGCTGATGATAGCATCGCTCGGGAGCTATCGGGATTCGCGGAGTATGTGGCCCACAACCACGTGGCGCTTCGGGAGATGTATCGCCAGGTCGGGGATCGCCTCCTGCTCGATGAGCAAGGGGTCGCCTTGCGGGGCATGATCATTCGGCACATGGTGCTTCCAAGGAAAATGGCGGGAACTGGTGCGGTCATGCAGTGGATTGCCGATTACCTTTCGCCTCACGTGTATGTCTCTATCATGGATCAGTACTTCCCGGCGTACAAAGCAGTCGGGCATCCGATTCTGGGACGCAAGATCACCCCTGGGGAATACGAGTCTGCTTGCAAGGCGCTGGAGGAAGCTGGGTTGGAGAATGGATGGCTGCAGGAGCATGATCTGACTTGCGCTGCTACTCATTCAGATTGATTATGAGTCTACTGAAAAACAGGTCATCCCACCACAGAGACACGGAGGGCACAGAGAAAACATCAAAGTGTAGTACAAAGGGAGACTCACCGCAGAGCACGCAGAGTCCGCAGAGTCCGTAGAGGTTATGTGACGTTTTACTAGGTATTCTCTGCGCTCTCAGCGTTCTCGGCGGTGATGGAGTGCTTTTTTCAGACGAGTTAGGCTACGGTATCGTCGAGAGTGCCAGTGATTTGGTGGAGATAACTAGTGGGGGTGGCACTTCGTGGATGATCAGAAGAAGTTGAGTTTCTTCGAGAAAGTCTACATCCTGGTGCGGATGATTCCCGAGGGCAAGGTAGCCAGTTATGGTCAGATTGCGGCATATCTGGGGCACCCTCGGGCGGCTCGCACTGTGGGATGGGCGCTTCATGGAATCCCTGAGGGGAGCGATGTTCCCTGGCAGAGGGTGATCAATAACAAGGGGCGGATTACGATTTCCAATGTGGAATACAGCGCCAGTTTGCAGAGGGATTTATTAGAGGAAGAGGGGATCGTCTTCGGAGAAGATGATCGAGTGGACCTGAGGGTCTATCGCTGGGATGGACCTGACTGGGTCGAACTGGAGAGCATGTTGCGTGGATGCTTGTAGGGGCAGGTTTAGGATATTGCCTGCATGAACGATCTCGATCGGAACTAGCCCTGGCGGCACGGGTATGGCCTCTGCTCTAACTCAACATGCCCCTACGCGGATTGATGCCAACTCGACCGAAAAGACGCGCAACCAAAGCGGGGTTTCGTGCGTATAGTTGGTGGAAAAAGGATAGGGTAGCTGTCAGTTTCGAATCTAGAAAGAAAACAGAGGAGGTAGTTGATCATGACAAAAAGATTGTATCGTTCGAGGAAGGAAAGGATGATAGCCGGGGTCTGCGGCGGACTGGCCGAGTACTTCGACGTTGACCCCACTATCATGCGGTTGGTTGCTGTACTGTTGGCTCTTGCTGGAGGACCGGGCCTGGTAATCTACATCGTTATGGCGATTGTAGTACCCGAGGAGCCGGTTGGCGCATACCAGACCATGGAACAAGCCTCTGCCCCACCCGTGGTGGAGGTTCAGGCTGAGGCCGAAGAGGAGTCGCCTGAAGCGGAATAGCCTATCTAAAGAGCGGTAGTCCTGTTGTGAAGCGCACCGGCCTTCGGCCCGAGCTCAATCTGAGGGCCTGAAGGTCCGGTGCTGGATGCCAACCCTGCACTGTCAGTGTACAGCGGCGCTCACCAAGCCAATCTGAATTGTAGCCAAATCCGAGTGGCGGTAGTGTATCCTTCGTTGTGATACCACCGGATATTCGCATGGATAAGACGTACTACCTGTGCTGGGTGACGGCCCACTTGTAGCATTGACCCAATAGTGCTAAGATATGTGAGCACTCCCTACCGGAGTGCTCATCTTCTATGTACGGGAGGGAATCGTGGTGGCACTGCTCAGCAATCGCAGGCTTCTGGGCGCTACATTGGGGCACTTTCTACAGGATATCTGGCTGGGGATAGTTCCGATACTGATGGCGACCGCTAGCTATGAGATGGTACTCACCAATGCTCAGGTTGGGCTAGGCTATACGCTTTATGAGAGCATATCTGGTCTCACACAGCCGTTCTTCGGGCACCTGACCGAACGCTACGGCAGTCGGTGGTTTGGGGTAGGGGGTGTCCTGTGGACGTCCCTCATGGTGGGAATGGCAGGATTTGCCCCCAACTATCTTTTCCTGGTGACCGCGACCGGGCTGGCGGGTCTCGGTTCTGGTGCTTTTCATCCTCAGGGAACGGGCAATGCCGCTGCTGCTGGGGGCCAGGATAGACGGGCCACTTCAGCGGCGGTGTTTTTCCTGGGAGGAACATTGGGTCAGGCGCTCGTTGGCGCGGCTTTGGGCGGGTTGATCATGACGTATCTGGGGATGAGGGGGATTGCTCTTCTCTCGGCGTTGGTGTGGGTGGTGGCTTTGACTGTCTTGCGCCCAGCGCTGCCCTCGGACGCGCCCAGGATCAGTGCGCGTAGTAGTCACGCCGAGAGTCGGGTTTCTAGGATGACGGTCTCGTGGTTGGGCGTGATGCTGCTTTTGGGAGCTATGGCCACCCGTTCGATGAGTCGAGCTAGCTTCACCGGCTATATGCCTAAGTTATGGCAGGACGCGGGCCACTCAGCGGCTGAGTACGGGTTTTTGCTCTCTCTCTACCTGGCCGGGTCTGCGTTGGGAGGGGTTACTGGATCCTTCGTGGCTGACAAACTCGGCAGGAAACGTGTCTTGCTTCTTACCCTTGCCCTGGCCATTCCAGCGGGTCTTTGGCTCCTCTACGCAGAGGGGTTCTGGGCTTACGTTGCGGCTGTCGTTGCGGGGGCCGTTGGCGGCCCGGCCCACACTCTGTTAGTGGTAGCGGCCCAGGAGATGATACCTGGCCGTCTGGCTCTGGCTTCGGGACTGGCGATGGGATTCACCTTCGTGGCGGGCAGTGCAGGCTTATGGCTGGCCGGTGTGGTTGCCGATCAATGGGGGCTACTGAACACGCTCACGGGGACAACGCTCGTGCTTCTCGTAAGTATTGCCTGCATCTTTGTGGCCCTTCCATCAGACAAACGAAGGCAAACAGAGGCTGGTGGTTCCCCTGGTGGTTCCCTGTGACATAATCCTTCGGGGGCGATAAGCGACATGACTGGAGCTACGACAGGGGATATTTGGCGTGAAATCGTGGACCAAGTGCTCCGTTCTTCTGGCAGTACCTTTCTCCAGGGACCGGCGGGCAGTGGCAAGACGACGCTGGCCGTACAGCGCGTGTTGGCTTTACTGGATGGTAGCGTGCCGGCGGAAGCCATCCTCATACTGCTCCCTCAGCGTACCCTGGCTGCGCCCTATCTCAATGCCTTGCGATCACCGAAGGTGGGACCGTCCGGTGAGGTGACCGTGGTCACTGTGGACGGCTTGGCCCGGCGCACCATTGCCCTTTTCTGGCCTCTCATTGCAGAGCGAGCGGGCTTCTCGCACCCCGAACAGCCTCCTTCGTTCCTCACCCTGGAGACGGCTCAGTACTACATGAGTCGCATCCTGGAGCCTCTGAGGGGCCGAGGCTACTTTGCCGGTATCTCCATTCGGCCTACTAGACTGGTGGGGCAGATTCTGGATAATCTCAACAAGGCTGCTATTGTGGGATTCCCCTTCACCGAGATCGCCCAGCGGCTCAAGGATTCCTGGGGGGGAGAGAGTAGTCGTCGCAGCATCTACGACCAGGCTCAGGAGTCTGCCGTGATCTTCCGCGAGTTCTGCCTGGCCCACAATCTGCTTGATTTCTCCCTGCGCATTGAGCTCTTTCATAAATCCCTGTTGCCCTTGCCGGAATGTCGTCGTTATCTCTTTGAGATGTATCGGCACCTGATCGCTGACAACGTGGAGGAAGACACGCCCGTGGCCCATGATCTCGTACGGGAGTGGCTGAAGCATTGCGAATCGGCGCTCGTTCTCTGCGATAATGATGCCGGTTATCGGGCGTTCCTAGGGGCAGACCCGAAAGGTGCCCACGCTCTTGGATCTCACTGCAGCCGTCGCATCTCGTTGCCAGACTCCCATGTGACCACTCCAGATCTGCGTGCCTTGGCCTATCAGATTGGCCGGGGTCTCAATCGTTCGGGAAAGTATGTCCGTGGTGATCCTCGCGCGGCGCTTTCCTACGAAGCTGGCATGCGTTTCCATCCCCAGATGCTGGATTGGGTAGCTAATGAGATCAGTCACCTGATACATGTCGAGCAAGTGGCTCCAGGAGATATCGCTGTCCTGGCACCATACCTGGGGGATGCGCTGCGTTTCTCTCTCACTGAGAAGTTGGCACGCTATGGCGTAGATGTGCGCACCCATCGTCCTTCGCGGGCCTTGCGCGAGGAGCCTGCTACTCGCTGCCTGTTAGCTCTGGCGGCACTGGCTCATCCTGTCTGGGGGATCCGTCCTTCCAGAGTTGATTTCGTTAGTATGCTTGCTCAAGCTATTGGCGATATGGATGTCATGCGTGCCAGTCTGCTGGCTCGTATCGTGTATCGTATTAGGAAGGGTCAACCTCCCACCCTATCTTCTTTTGCCGAAATAGAAGAAGATACGAAGCAGCGGATCACCTATATGAGGGGGGGGCGCTATGACGATCTCCGGGAGTGGCTCAAGGACTATGTAGCGGGGCCTCAACTGGAATTGGATCACTTCTTCGGCAAGCTCTTCGGCGAGATCCTGTCCCAGCCGGGATACGGTTTTCACCACAAGTATGATAAGGCGGAGGTGGCGGCAGTCCTCGTCGAATCAGCACGCAAGTTTCGCTGGGGGGTGGGCCGTCACCTGCCCGAAGGAGCCGTGAGTCTGGGGCGGGAGTATCTGGATATGGTGCAGCAGGGGGTGCTGGCGGCTCAATATGTGCACAGTTGGGAATTGCAGCCCGAGGACGCAGTTCTACTCTCACCCGCGTACGCTTTCCTGATGATGAACCGTCCTGTAGAGTACCAGTTTTGGATCAGCGCCGGTAGTGGCGGGTGGTGGGAGAGACTCTATCAACCCCTTACTCATCCCTACGTGCTGAGCCGGACCTGGCCCAAGGGACGAGTGTGGACCGATGCCGACGAGTACGAAGCCCGTCAGGATGCGCTGTACCGTTTGACCCTGGGCCTCGTGCGCCGGTGCAGCCGCCGTATATTCCTGGGCATCAGTGATCTGGGTGAACAGGGTTATGAGCAGCGTGGCCCGTTGATACAGACAGTGCAGCGGATGCTCCGCCGATACTCTTCTGGAGATACTTCTGATGTATGAGCCGCGTCCCAAGCAGCTTGAGGTACTAAGTTATGAAGGCGGGCGCATGGGGGTCGCTGCCGTACCCGGCAGCGGCAAGACCTGGACTCTCTCTTATCTGGCTGCCAAGCTGGTTGCCTCTGGTTTGGAAGAAGACCAGGAGGTACTGATCGTTACGCTGGTCAATTCGGCAGTGGAGAACTTCGCTCACAGAATCGCTCTCTTCTTGAAGGAGGAGATGGGGCTGCTTCCGGGCCTGGGTTATCGGGTGCGTACCCTGCATGGTCTCTCCAACGATATCGTCCGGGAGAGGCCTGGGCTGGTAGGGCTCTCCGAGGACTTTGGCATCGTGGATGAGCGCCAATCAAATGCCATCCTTGATGATGCGGCACAGGCCTGGATGAGGGTAGATCCGGAGACTTTTGAGTTCTATCTCTCCCCCGACGTCGTTGACGAGGGGAAGATTCGCTTTGTGCGGGATGGATTTACGAATTGGCCAACGCTGGTCCGTGCCATGGCTCGCGCGTTCATTCGCAGAGCTAAGGACAGGAACCTTTCGCCTGATGAAGTGCAGGCATGCCTGGATGCGCATGGAATGGATTTGCCCTTGGCTAGGATGGGGGTACAAGTCTACTCGGATTATCAGCACGGGTTGTCTGCCAGGGGAGGCGTGGATTTCGACGACCTGAATCGCCTGGCACGTCAGGCTTTGCGATTGGATTCTTCTCTGCTGGAGCGCCTGCGACACCGCTGGCCCTATATTCTGGAGGATGAAGCTCAGGATAGCAATGAGATGCAGGAGCAGATCCTGAATGAGCTGGCAGGACCAGATGGCAATTGGGTGCGAGTGGGAGACCCCAACCAGGCCATTTTCCAGACTTTCACTAACGCGAATCCCCGCTATCTGCGCCGATTCCTTGAGAGAGAGGATGTGGTGCGACGGGAGCTTCCCAATTCCGGTCGTTCCACCCTGAGTATCATGCGTCTGGCGAATTACTTAGTGGATTGGACTCTGCGGGATCATCCCCTGGGAAAGGCGAGAAACGCTTTCCTGGAGCAGCATATCGAGCCATCGCCGACAGGGGACCCGCAGCCCAACCCTCCCGATGATCCACATTCAGTGCGACTTCAGCGCCAGGGACTGACGCCGGAAGCGGAGGTCAGCGGTGTGGTGGAGTCTTTACAGAAGTGGATGACCGCAGGAGCTCCAGGAACGGTAGCAGTATTGGTGCCGCGCAATCATCGAGGCTCTGAAGTGGCAAAGGCATTGAAGCAAGCAGGTATCCCGTACGTGGAACTGCTTCAGAGTACGACCCATACTCGCAATACCGCTGGGGCGTTGGCACATCTGATGCGTCACCTGGCGGATCCCCTTTCCTCCCTAAAGTTAGCGAAATGCTTCGAGGTCTGGCGGCGTGGCGATCGGGAGGACGATGATCGCCATCGGTTCATGAAAGGCGCCTTGAAGATGCTCAAGACCTGCTCTCGTTTGGAAGATTACATCTGGCCTCGCCTTGACCGTGATTGGCTGGCAGGGCTGTCGGGCGAGCTCCTGCCCGACAAGGACCCGGAGGTTTATGCCCTACTGGAGGAATTCCGCGGTTTTGTGCAGCGCTGGCAAGAGGCCAGCGAGCTGCCCATTGATCAGTTGGTACTGACCCTTGCCCAGGACATCTTCACCGAGGCCCGCGACCTGGCTCTGGCTCACAAGCTGGCCGTGTTACTCCGTGGAGCTCAGGACCAGCACCCCGAATGGCGAACGTCGGATTTGGTGGAGGAATTGATCATCATAGCGCGAAACCAGAGGCGCTTCCTGGGGTTTGCCCAGGATGATATTGGCTTTGAGCCTCCGGAGGGCAAAGTAACTGTAGCCACCATGCACAAGGCCAAGGGACTGGAATGGGAGCGGGTCTACCTGCTCTCGGTGAGCAACTACGATTTCCCTTCTGGCCAGCCACACGATGACTACTACTCGGAGAAGTGGTTCGTGCGCGGGAATCTCAATCTGGAGGCCGAGACGCTGGCGCAACTGAGTGCTATCTCGGACGAAGATGAGCCTTATCTGGAAGGAGAGGCAACACGGGAAGCTCGTTACGAACTCGTCTGCGAGCGGCTTCGGCTGCTATACGTTAGCATTACCAGAGCGCGGCGAGAGCTGGTCATTGGCTGGAATAGTGGGCGGGGCCACAACAACCAGGCAGCGGCCCCGCTTATCGCTCTACAGGACTTCTGGGAAGAGGAAGGGGGCGAGGGATGAGCCTACCGGAGGGCTTCGTTTTCAGTCAGGGGAGTCTTCAGGCTTATGTTGATTGCCCGAGGCTCTTTCAGCTTCACTATTTGCTGAACGTGACCTGGCCCGCACTGGATGTGGAACCGCAATTGGAGGGCGAGCGGCAGCGAGAGCAGGGGAGTGCCTTGCACCGGCTACTGCAGCAACATGCTCAGGGTATTCCTGAGTTCCTTCTCTCTACCCTGGTGCTCGACGAGGATGTGGATCGGTGGTGGAACAACTACTTGGAAACGCCGCCACCCGATGTGCCCTCGGAGCTTGTCCGCGCAGAGATAGGACTTTCCGTGCCTATCGCGGGTTTCCGCCTCATGGCACGCTACGACAGGGTGGGCGCTGACCCTGGGCGACGGATAGTGATCGTGGACTGGAAGACAGGTTGGAAGCTTCCACTGCGTGCTTGGTTGGAAAACCGCATGCAAACGCGCGTTTATCGGTACGTGATGACCCTGGCTGGGTCTGCTTTCAACGGTGGCGTTCGTCCCGAGGCGGAGCAAATCGAGATGATCTATTGGAACGCCAATCACCCCGATCGAGTGATGCGTTTCCAGTATGACGGGGAGCAGTTTGAAGCCGATGGCGTCTATCTGCATCGTCTGATTCAAGAGATCGCCGCGCGGGACGAGGAGAACTGGGAACTGACTAACGGCACTACCCGCTGCCCCTTCTGTCACTACCGCTCGCTCTGCAAGCGCGGCAGGGTGGCTGGAGCTTTCGATGAGTTGGAGGATGACGAGCAAGCTGCCGACGATGAGTGGGATTTCGACCTGGACCTGGAGCAAGTTGCCGAAGTGATCTTCTAGAAGAATGTAGGGGCAGGTTTCGGTCGTGCAGAAGTCATTCCCGTGCTGCCAGGGCCAAATGTGATCAGGATCGTTCGGGTAAGTGAGAGCTGAAACCTGCCCTTCTGGGCTGGACTTCTGGTAGTGCACGTGTGGGGAGATAGCAGTGGCCGAGTGGCTGGAGCCGAAAGCAATTGACGTAACGCTGGAGTTGCTCAGTAGCACCGGGGGACATTCTTTTGTGGCCGGTCTGCTGGCACAGCGAGGTATCACTGACCTCCGGGAAGCATGTGCCTTCTTAGATCCGGAGTGCTACACCCCGTCGCCTGCGACCGAGTTCCCGGAGATGGAGAGAACCGCCGAGAGAGTGGAAGCGGCAATAAGGCAGGGCGAGCGCATCTGTGTGTGGGGTGACTTCGACGTGGATGGGCAGACATCTACCGCTCTGTTGATCTCTGTTCTGGGGGCATTGGGTGGGAACGTGATCTATCACGTTCCTCATCGCCATCGAGAGGGACATGGGATGCGCCCCGAAGTTCTGGACGGCATCCTTAATCAAGGAATCGAACTGGTTGTCACCTGCGACACTGGTACCACTGCTCATGATGCTCTTAAACTGGCCTCGTCTCGGGGCGTGGATGTGATCGTCACTGATCATCATGTGCCCTCGGAGCAGCGCCCTCCTGTCTATGCCTTGGTGAATCCGCGTCTACTGCCCTCCGGTCATCCACTGGGGGAACTGCCTGGAGTGGGAGTGGCCTACAAGTTGGCTGAGTCTCTCTGTGAGCGATCCGGGCAGAAGCCTCTGGCGGCCTCGCAACTCGATCTGGTGGCCCTGGGTATCGTCTCCGACGTTGCGCTACATGCCGGCGACGTGCGCTACCTCTTGCAGAAGGGACTGAAGGTAATCCGGGCCGGGGACCGCCTGGGGCTGCGAACTATCATCGAGGCGGCGGGATTGTCACAGGAGGACGTCTCGGAGGAACACATCGGATTCTCCATCGCACCGCGCCTGGACTCGCTGGGACGATTGGCCGATGCCAGTGAAGGAGTGGAGCTTCTCACCACGAATGACACCGTTCGGGCGCGGATTCTGGCAGCTCAACTTGAAGGCTTGAATGTCCGGCGGCAATTGCTCACCAAGCAGGTATTCGATGGAGCTCGATCACAGGTTGAGAGAGATCCGTCGCTGCTGGAGCACGTGGCGTTGGTGCTTTCCCACCCTTCCTGGCCAGGTGGAGTTGTTGGAATCGTGGCTGGGCGTCTGGCTGAGTATTATGGTCGTCCCGTGGTGCTCATTTCAGCACCCCCGGGCGAGGTGGCCAGGGGATCGGCGCGCTCCGTAGCCGGATGCGATATCAACGCTGCCATCGGGGCAAATAGCCACATGCTTCATTCCTATGGTGGCCATCCCATGGCCGCGGGGCTTTCGATGGACCCTGAGAGGATCGGCGAATTCCGGCATGCTCTCGGACGTACGGTGGCGGAGCAGTGTGGAACCGAATTAGCAGAGGAGCCCTTGCAGATTGATGCCTGGGTCGAGCTAGCGGATCTCAGTCTCGACCTGGTACGAGAAGTGGATTTGTTGGCCCCTTTCGGTCCGGGAAACCCACCGGTTCACCTGGCGACTCGAGATGTGCACATTGTTAACCACTCGCTCATTGGGAAGACCAGGGAACATCGTCGGTTGCTCGTTGCAGACGCTTCTGGGCTGGAACAGACTGTGCTCTGGTGGCAGGGCGGAATCTGGACTCTGCCTCGGGGGACTTTCGATCTGGCCTATACGGTCCGGGCGACGGACTTCCAAGGGAAACGCCAGGTGCAGGTGGAGTGGTTGGATGCCAGGGCGCGGGAAGCTCCGCTGATTGAGGTGATTACCGAACGGCCCGGTGTCGAGATCGTAGATTATCGAGGAGATCGCACGCCCACAAAGCGGTTGCAGGAATTACTGGCCGAGGGGGAATTGCTTGTGTGGGCGGAGGGCTTGAAGAAGGGGGAGCAGCCAGGAGTAGATCGGCATAACCTGTCCCTTGCACCGCGCCTGGCCATCTGGACTCTACCGCCCGGCCCGGAGGAGTTGCGGGAGGTCATGGAGAAGACGAGCCCTTA
>JAKLPW010000141.1 GCA_022013675.1 Anaerolineae bacterium
CGAACCATGGCCGGTCTACTGGCAGAGCAAGGTATCCCCAGTCACATCATATCGCGAGGTCATCGCTTCTTTCCGCTGATGCCCCGCAGGCGACAAAGGCCCATCTACAAGGTCCTCGCAACAGGCCGAGTGCTGGTCATCCCGCCTGAACAAGCTTCGGCGCGAGATATGGCCGGAGAGGTGTGAGTAACATGGGCCGCCCGACCATGCTTACACGACTGCGCCCGGCCGAGGGTTGGTTCATGTTTTCCCTGGTACTACTCGCCACGTCCATGTTGCCGCTCTCTATCATCGAAGCCCGGTGGGTGCCCGGAGCCAACGGACTGCTACTGGTGACACTGCTGGCTACCTACGTTGGGATACGAGTGGGGGCCTCTTCCCTACGAGCGCGATGGAGCGTGCCGGGCAGCCTGTTGGGCGGAGTCGTCCTCCTGGCAAGTGTGGCGGGACAGATTTGGCCTCCGGTCAGTTCCCTGGGAAGGGAATTGAGTCGCAGCGGCACCTGGCTGCGGAACATCGCAGGCGGCCAATGGGATCCTCAGATACCATTCCTTCCCCTCCTACCTGGGATCAGAGCACGTACTCTGGCCTTTGTGGTCCGGTTGGAGGGCTGGCTCCAGGTTGGCGTAGAAGGCGGGATGAGCAAGGACAACGTGGTGCTCATCTTCTTCCTCTCCGTGGCCGCGTGGATACTCTGCTGGTTCGCTGGCTGGCACCTTTATCGCTACGGCCAGGCATTGTGGGCCCTGTTGCCTTGTGGCGTAGCTTTGGTGAGCAATGTCTCCTTCACAGGAGAAGGCGAATGGCCTCTTCGAATCTATCTGGCCAGCACGCTACTGCTTCTGGCCTGGGTGGGCTTCTGGCAGAAAGAGAAAAGATGGGACCGAGAGGGAATCGACTACTCTGATGAGCTGCGGAGGGACGTCACATTGGCTGGCACGGCCATAGCGACTATTGTCCTGGTGGTGGCCCTGGTGGTTCCTTTTGTTACTTCCCGCCAGGGCATCGATCTCTTCTGGCGTTACCTGGGTGAGCCATGGGAACGCGTGGAGCGCACCATGGACCGGCTTTTCGCAGGACGGTATCGGATTCCTACCAAATCGAATGGCGGGAACCCAGGAGGGCACAGACTGGGTGGCACGGTCCAGATCAGTGAGGAACTGGTAATGTATGTCTCCACCAGCGACCCCTCTCCTCCCATTCCAGAGGGAGCTTCATGGTCCGGCGAGGAGGCGGCCGTGCCCCAGCGCTACTGGCGACGGTTCACGTACGACCGATATACCGGGCAAGGCTGGGAGAACAGCACGGAAGAGCGGAGAGAAAGAGAAGCCGCAGAGCCGCTGATGCCTCACATTCAGCCTTCCGAACTGGTGACCCAGACGTACCATCTGGTCAACCCTGCCCTGGAGCAATCCCTGGGTTATGCCATCAACGAACCATACGTCGTCGATAGACCTCATACTCTCCATCTGCGATCCGAGGATGATATCGCGGGGTTCTCACTAAAAGGGCAAGTGTTCGGTGTCATCTCTCAGGTGCCTCGCCCTACAGTACAACAGCTTCGTACCGTATCTCCATCGTCTCTCTCAGAGTTCCAAAGGCGATACACACAATTGCCCCGACTGCCTCGCCGGGTCACCAGTCTGGCGCAAGAGATCACGGCCGGAGTGGACAACAACATCTTCGATATGGCAACGGTCATCGAGACGTACCTGCGCTCCTTTGATTACACGCTGGACATCCCCGCTCCACCTCCAGGCCGCGATGGGGTGGATTACTTCCTCTTCGATCTTCGCAAGGGCTACTGCGACTACTATGCCACTGCCATGGTAGTTCTGTGTCGCAGTGTGGGCATCCCGGCACGCTATGCGACGGGCTATGCTATGGGCGACTACGATCACAACCAGCACGCATGGGTCGTGCGCGAGGAAGCGGCCCATGCCTGGGTGGAAGTCTACTTCGACGAGTATGGCTGGATCGAATTCGAACCCACTCCGCCCCGCAGCACATTTGCCCGGTTCTTCGCGACGCCCTCTGGTGAGATGACACTTTCCCAGATGCAGATCACTCCGGAATCGAAGGTAGGGATGGGATCCGTCTGGTGGAGGTGGCCCACCGTGCCCCTGACATTCCTCGTGATGATAGGGATGATGATATGGTGGTGGCTACACCGAAGGACTCTTAAAGCCAAATCAGCAGGGGAGCGAGTGAAACGCCTATACGATCTCATGGTTCAGTGGGCCACGCGAGCGGATATGGGCCCACGACTAGCACAAACGCCCGCCGAGTTTGTGGTATCGCTAGGAGAAAAGCTGGAAGCGGCCGCGGCCGATGCCGAGGGCCAGACAGCAGATCTCAGGCAAGCACTGTCACAGATCCGACAAGCTTACGTAGCAGAGACGTATGCTCCATATCCAGTACCGGACACGGACGCACGCATGGCAGAGGATGCCTGGCGACGCCTTCGAAGCGCGCTCTGGCGGGCAGCAGTGCTGCATAAGACCCGGCTCGACTGAACGGCTTAACGGACGGCACTTGAGCAATGGATACCTTCAAAGTATCCACCACCGCTCTACAACAGAGAAGCCCCGCGGACAGGCTACTACTACACGATCCGTCCACGGAGCTTTTTTTATTGACATAAGTGCTACTGCCTTCCAACGCCATTACAGTATTATCTATTCGGGCCCCGTTTTTACTTGCGCGCCGCGTCAATCTCGGTCTGAAGCCGCGCCAGACGGGTATCCCGATCCCGTACGAAACGTTCAATCCCCTCTAGCATGAATCGTGGCGACAGATGCGCTTCGTCGACAACTTCTTCCAGCGTGCCACCGGTGCGCCATCGGTTGTCCCAGTCAGTCGCCAAGGCATATTCCTCAGCCACCTTGTTGAAGAGCCAATCGTGCATCAGCCAGCGTGCTTGCGTGGTAATGACGGTTGAATCGACACGATCCCCAGGCGAAAGCAGTTTCTGGCGGTATGCTTCCGGCTGAAGCGCAAAGAGCTGCGGGCTGGTCGCGCAGACGATCTTCACGTTCAGCCCTCGCTCATCCAACTCCGGCAAGATGCCTACGATGCTCCGCATGGCACTCGTACCCTGTACGATCAACGTGCCGCCGCGAGGCTGACCGGGGCGATAGTCGCGCACCAGGTACGCGCCGCGCGCCGCCTCGAAGTGCGATGCGATTCCAAGCTTCTTGCGGTCCGGAATCTCAATCGCCGGGCGAGTCAGGTGCAAGCCGATGATCGGCACGTCCAGTTTGAGTGCGGCCCCCAGCAGTACCGGCACCTCATTGTATTCCCACGGATGCAGATTGATGATTGAACCTTCAGGGAAAAGCTGCGTCACTCCAGGCGAATAGATGCCAAAGTGGGTGCGGCTGTCGTCGGCTGTCTCCGGCCCAGAATGGCCTGCTATCCAAATCACTTTGCCCATTTTCCATTGGCAGTCCTGGGCGAGCTGGCTAAACAGGCGGAACATGCCATACTTGAGGTACGAGAATGAGCCGTAGGTGGAACACGCTCCCCAAAAACCATCGAACTCTTCCTCGATGTCTGGAGCGAAGTTGACCGTGGCCATGCCTAGCAGAATGCCTGCGTTGGCGAATTCGGTGATTTCTTGTGGTAGCAGCACGCCCTCCGGGCTCCCAAACCGCTCGTACCAACCGTAGCCTTCAAAATCGCCATAGCCCTCGGCAAAGCCGCTGATATTGGTGGAACCAGCCAAATCCGCCGAGCAGATCATGAACAACGGCCGGCCATACTCCTTCGCCCCAAGCGCATTGACCCACGCCCCCCACTTGCGAAGGGCCTCTCTATTGGCCACAGACGCACCGGGCTTGGCATACAGGTCTTGCGGATAGTTGCGATAGTCATACAACCTGCTGTCTTGGAAGGGATTGCCACGCTCACCGAGCTTGAACGTGGGTATCTTCTCAGGCACACTATCGCCCAGGGCCACCAATGTATCGGCCAGGTAGTCCACCAATGCCTGATCCTGATGGAGCACATCAATCACGGCCTTGAGATTGGCTTCAAACTCGGCTCGCAGCGCGGTGGGATCAGTGGGTGGGGGTCCCCCGACATTGTCAAATTCCGCACCGTACTTCTCGGTAAAGGGTCGTTTGGTCTCCCAGAACAGATCACCATCGAGCTTGTGTGGCGAACCGTGAGATTTGTTGTCGTACTTGAGATATTCGCGCCCCTTGCGCGTCTTGACCCAAGTCACACTCGGTACTCGATCGGGGTTTTCCCCATGTACCATGCTGAGGATAGCTTCTGTTACCGGGCCCCATTCAGAGCCGCGCTCCGCGCTGAACACGCGCCATCCATGCGAGGCGAACCAATCCGTGGGCGTGCCGTACACGGCGCTGCTGACCGGATGGTCGTCAATGCCGAAATCGTTCCAGTCCACCACATAGTACAGGTTATCAAGAGCCAGCCCCCAGGCCGAGTTCGCTGTCTCGTGAGTCGCACCAGGAGTCAGACCCGCCTCGCCCTCGATGATGAACACCTTAACGCCTTCGGCCCCCGCCCGTTTCAGCGCCAGCGCTATCCCTGCCGCTGCCGGACTACCGTGCCCCGATGGGCCGGTGTTGAACTTGAGGAGCAGCGTCTTGCCTTCCATCTCGGCGTGCCCTGACAATCCGCCACGATGCCGGAAATCCAGCAAGTCCTCCCAGTACAGCGCGCGTTCCTCAGGGTTGGGGATGCGATAGCGCTCATCGCTAGTCTGCTGGAACTTGACGCGCATCGCCTCGTTGAGCACGGCCAACGTGCTGTAGACGAGGGGAATGGTGTGTCCCGCGCCCAGAACGAACCGGTCGCCAAATCGCTTTTCGGGGTGGCGGATGTCCCAGCGCATGACACCGCTCAGGAGCGTAACGAGCAGGGCATGCAC
>JAKLPW010000142.1 GCA_022013675.1 Anaerolineae bacterium
CAGTGCCGGAGGCCGTGAGGAGCAGCACATCTTCCTCTGTCTGGAACCACTGGCGAAGCTCTGCGGTTATCTCTCGGAGCAGCGCGCCGAATTCAGCGCTTCGATGCCCGACCATCTCTCCAGCCAACGCTTGCCGCACTTTCGCCGGCAGCGGTGTTGGCCCAGGTATCCGTAATTCCATACACCACCTTCGCCAGACGTCAGAAGTCATCTACGATCTGCTTCAGAACCTCATAGAAACCGATGCGTGCGATAGACTTTCGAAGATTTCTCTCAACACAATCCCGTCAATCTACTAGTCCTGTCAATCCTGTTAATCCTGTCAAACATCTGGGGCAGCGAGGCCGGAAGCCCCGAGACCTCCGGCCCCGCGCCCTCAGAGCTCTATCCGTCCACTTGCGGCAGCTCCTTTAGCGCTGCCTTGATCTTCTCCTCGGGATAGTCATAGTCCACCAGCGTGCCGTTGAGGTAGGCATCATACGCGGCCAAATCGAAATGGCCGTGTCCGCTGGCGTTGAAGACGATGGTTTTCTCCTCTCCCGCCTCTCGACACTTGATAGCCTCGTCCATCACCGCTTTCACTGCATGTGCCGTCTCAGGAGCGAAAATGAAGCCCTCCGAGCGAGCGAACCCAACCACAGCTTCGAACACCTCGTTCTGATGGTAGGCGCTGGCTTCCACCAGATCATGATCGTACAGGGCGCAGATGATGGGGGACATACCATGGTAGCGCAAGCCACCAGCGTGAATCGGTGCCGGAATGAAGTTGTGACCCACAGTATGCATCTTACTCACTGGCCCCGTCTTGGCAACATCGGCCCAGTCATACTTGTAGAGCCCTTTCGTCAAACTGGGACAAGCCGTGGATTCCACACACAGGATCCGCAGGTCAGGAGCCTTCCCGTCCAACTTATCCTTGACGAAAGGCAAGAACAAACCCGCGAAGTTGGAGCCACCGCCGACGCAACCGATGAGGATATCAGGGTAGTCGCCGGCGATTTTCAGTTGCTTCATAGCCTCTTGCCCTATGACCGTTTGATGCAGCAGAACGTGATTCACCACACTGCCCAGGGAGTACTTGGTGCCCTCGTGCGTAACGGCATCCTCCAGGGCTTCGCTGATCGCCATCCCCAGGCTGCCCGGCGAATTCGGATCCTTGGCCAGGGCATTTCTCCCTGCCTGGGTATCCATGCTAGGACTGGGCACGACACTGGCCCCCCAGGTTTCCATCATAATCCTGCGATAGGGTTTCTGGTCGTAACTGATCCGGACCATGTAGACCTTACATTCCAGGTCAAAGATCCCGCAGGCGAAGGCCAACGAACTTCCCCATTGCCCGGCCCCAGTCTCGGTGGCCAGCCGCGTCTGCCCTTCCATCTTGTTGTAGTAAGCCTGAGCTATGGCGGTGTTAGGCTTGTGACTCCCGGGAGGGCTGACACCTTCCCACTTGTAGTATATCTTGGCGGGAGTGTTGAGCGCCTTCTCCCAACGCCGGGCACGGTACAGCGGAGACGGTCTCCAAAGCCTGTAGATATCCAGCACTTCCTCAGGAATGGGGATATACCTCTCCGTGCTGACCTCCTGCTTGATCAGCTCCATGGGGAAAACCGGGGCCAGGTCCTCGGGACCCATCATCTCAAAGGTAACCGGATGGAGATACGGCGGCACAGAAAAGGGCATGTCCGCCAAGATGTTGTACCATTGTGTTGGCATCTCGCTCTCAGGTAGTAGGATCTTCGTCTCGTTGCTCATGGTCATTGCCTCCTTCTCGTTTTTAGGATTCGATTCCACCAATAACGCCGACGTTCGCTCCTGCCAATCCCATTGTCCTCCC
Source organism: Anaerolineae bacterium (assembly GCA_022013675.1). GTDB lineage: Bacteria > Chloroflexota > Anaerolineae > JAKLPW01 > JAKLPW01 > JAKLPW01. Next base: position 1,835 of record JAKLPW010000142.1, read on the forward strand.
TGACATCAGGCATCGGCCTGCCCTCATAGACACACCTCCTTCATAACACAAAAGGCACTCGTCCCTACAAGGGACGAGTGCCCATATCACACCCGTGGTGCCACCCCTATTAGGCCAACCCTACAGAAAAAGCCCTGCCAGTGATGACGGGGCGACCCCGTGAGCCAGCCTCACTCATTGCAGGTACGGGAGCCTTCAGAATCCTACGCCGGACTTCCGGCAACTCCGATACCCTCGGCCCTGATAACGGTGGCGACTCCGGCTCGGCCTACTTGGAAGGACTCCTTTCGGCTTCGCAGCTCCTGGGCCCATTCACCCTCTGCGCAAGTACCGGACTCTCACCTCGCCCCGGCTCTCTGAACCCCGCCCTGAGGGCTACTATTCCCGATCGTAGCCTTTCTCACTCTATTGTCGATAGTATACCACATTTCATCTGGGAAGTCAAAACTTGTTGATCCCTCATCCGCATCACAGTTGAACGTCCGCCTCCAATGCCTCGCCTTTCACCCGGGCGTAGGCCTCGTCGCAAGGCACCTCCTGATCGGAGAGGCGCATATAGAGATAGCGAAACACATCCCTACAGACGGCCGTCACCGGTATTGCCACGAGCATGCCCCATATCCCCCCTATGCCGCTTCCCACGACCAGCACCAGCATGACCAGAGCCGGCGACAATCGCACACTGCCCCCCGTTATCCTGGGGACTAGCAGGAGATTCTCAACTTGCTGGATACCAATGAAGAGAACCATGACCCAGAACCCTAGGATTGGAGACTGCATGAATGCTACTACTACGGCCGGAATTGCTCCAATAATGGGGCCCACGTAGGGCACCACTTCAAACACCCCCGCGATCGTGCCTAACAGCAAGGCAAAATCCACCCCCAGGAACAGCAATCCGATCACCGAGAATGCGCCTATGAAAAAGCAGAGCAGTAACTGCCCACGGATGTAACTGCCCAGGACATCATCCATGATTCTCTGAACGTTGTAGACGTCTCGACGGTAGCGAGGTGGGATCAGAGAGAAGAACTGCTGAGTCAGATGAGCGGTGTCATTCAGTACATAGAACATCCAGAACGGCACCACCAATAGTCCGAGGATCACCCCAATGGTCTGGGTGACGATAGTGAACACGCGAGTGACCGCAGCCTGCACGGTTTTGTCTATGTTGGCAAGAGCTTGCTGGAAGCTCTGCGCCATCCTCACTTGCCAATCCTCTGGCACCACCCTCTGATAGAGATCAAACACCTGGAAGAAGAGCTTGCGCACCTGTTCATAGTATACCGGTGCCCGCAGCTTCATGACAGCCGCCTGCTCCGAGACCAAGGGCACAAAGACCGACACTACCCCGGCCGCCAATCCCAGCATCAACAGGTATACGATCACAATGGAGAGAGGGCGTGCCAGGCGCTTCTGTTGCAGCCAGCGCGGAGATCTCTGCTCGGCGAAACCTACCAGCGGAAGGAACAGATACGCGATCACGATACCGACGATAAAGGGCACCAGTGAGGCCCAGGCTATGTAGACCACCACTGCCAGAACAAAAATAGCGGTCGCGACCAACCAGTGGCGGGAGCGCCTCCGCCTGGCCAGGTCATTCACTTGCCCACCCCTATCTGCATCGTTCGGGGTCATGAGGACTCCTCCTTCAGTGCACCCAATTCACCAGGCACGGCTGCCAGACATGCCTCGATTACTCCTTCGGTGTCCCGCACGCCCACCGATCCAGCCTCGGTGCTCATCCACACTAGGAACTCCACGTTTCCCGCCGGACCACGCAAAGGAGACGGCATCATGCCCATGATCACCAAGCCATGCTCTTTCACCAATCCACAAACTCTCAACAACACCTGCCGGTGAATGGCGGGGTCGCGGATCACACCCCCCTTGCCGACTTGCTTCCGACCTGCTTCAAACTGAGGCTTGATCAACGCGACGACCTGAGCGTCAGGCTTGAGCAAGTGAATCGCGGCCGGCAATACCAACTCCAGGGAAATGAAGGACGCATCAATGACAGCCAAGCCCACTGACTCGGGTAGGTTCTTCACGTAGCGAATGTTGGTCCGGTCCATCACCACCACGCGAGGATCCTGCCGCAGCTTCCAGGCCAATTGCCCGTAGCCCACATCCAGGGCATAGACCCTCGACGCCCCTCGTTGAAGAAGACAGTCTGTGAACCCGCCGGTGGAGGCGCCCACGTCCAGTGCCACGATGCCTTGTACGTCCAGTTCAAATCCATTCAGCGCCGCTTCCAGTTTGAGCCCTCCTCGGCTCACAAAAGGGGGCTTCTTGAGAAGCGCTATCTCAGCATCCACCGGCACGCGTGTGCCCGGTTTGTCTACTCTTCTCTGGTCCACCATGACTTCGCCCGCCATGATAAGACGCTGAGCTTTCTCGCAGCTCTCGACGAGCTCTCTAACAGTCAGGAGAGTGTCGATACGCATCTTTCGAGCAGCCCCAGACTGCTTGCTTTTCCCCACTGAAGCCTCCAACCCACAGCACCTGATCAGGATGAGTGCGGGCCCCTCATCAAACCACCCTCCCCACTAGTGTAGCGACAACACCCTATGCAGTCAAGTCGAGGCTCGTGCAGGCTGTTGCGAAAGAGACCTCGCAGGTCTATACCGCGATTGTCCCGTACACAGCATTTGACACTCATCCCCCGCTACCTATAATCCTGCATGATCCATCGTATGCAAATGACCTCAATCAATATGGAACTTTCTGATCGGTCCAGGCGTCTAAGAAGCGATGCTGTCCGAACGCAACAACTACCTTTACGGATGCTGAGCACTTTGAACTCTCAAGAATACCGTTGGCAGGACATACAAGACGATCACAACGACAGACAAAGGCCCGGGAGCGGTACGCCAGGGCCCTCTGGTGGCATCCTCAAGCCTCTGCTCATCGCCATCTCCGTAATTGCGTTGCTTCTACTCATAGCAATTGGAGTCGCGGCAGGAGGGTACACGTACTACGCAGCGCGCCTCCCGTCGCCTGACGAACTTGGCGATCGGTCCACCCCATTCAAGAGCACCAAGATACTTGACCGCAACGGGAGTCTTCTGTACGAGATAGTGGACCCAACCGGTGGCCGTCGCACTGTGGTACCCATTAGCCGTATTCCCATCTATCTCCAGCAAGCTACTATTGCCACGGAGGATCCAACTTTCTACTCTAACCCAGGCTTCAATCCTTTCTCCATTGCGAGAGCCTTCTGGCAAAACATGAGCGAGGGCCACATCGTCTCCGGGGCATCAACCATCACCCAACAGTTGGCCAAGAACCTCTTTCTGACCAATGAGGTCAATCTCGATCGCAAGATCAAGGAAGCCATCCTGGCGACCGAGCTGACGCGCCGATATCCTAAAGAAGCAATCCTGGAGATCTATCTCAACGAGATCTACTACGGCAACCTGGCCTACGGCATCGAAGCCGCCGCAGAAACGTACTTCGCAAAGCCTGCGGAAGAGCTCACACTGGCCGAATGTGCCATGCTGGCCGGAATCCCTCAGTCACCCGCCATCCACGATCCCTACACAAACCTTCTGGGAGCCAAACAACGGCAGGCAGTCGTGCTCCAGTTTATGGTGCGGGAAGGTTATATCACCCAGAAACAGGCAGATGCCGCCGTGCAAGAGGAGTCGCATTTCGCATCCCCCCATATTCAGATCAAGGCTCCTCATTTCGTCATGTACGTTCGAGAGCTCTTGGAGGAGCGCTACGGCACAGAGATGCTGTATCGAGGCGGGCTGCAAGTCTACACGTCCCTCGATCTGGAGATGCAAGAGAGCGCCCAGCGCATCCTACAGGAACACCTACTGAGCCTGGCAGATCGCCATGCAACCAACGCCTCGGTGGTAGCCATGGACCCCAGCACAGGAGAAGTGCTGGTCATGCTGGGAAGCGCCGACTTCTATGACATAGACATCGCTGGTCAGGTCAACGTAGCGTTGCGGCTGCGACAGCCAGGCTCTGCCATCAAACCCATCACCTATGTGACCGCCTTGCAGAAGGGATGGACCGCAGCCACCATGCTCATGGATAAAGAGAGAGAGTTTCCCGATGGTGCTAACCCACCCTACAAACCCCTCAACTACGATGAAAAGGAGCTCGGCCCGGTGTCACTACGCACGGCGCTGGCCAGTTCTCGCAACATCCCTGCCGTCGAGACCCTTGAATTCGTTGGCATCCCGGCTATGTTGGACACCGCGCACAGATTGGGAATCTCGTCGTTGGATCGCCTGGACTACGGGCTATCGCTCACCTTGGGTGGAGGTGACGTCACGCTGCAGGAGATGACTGCTGCCTACGCAGCCTTTGCCAACGGAGGACTCCGGGTCCATCCGGCAACCGTCCTCAGAATCGAGGATAGCACCGGCAAATTGATACAGGCATCTCCTGAACCACCCTGGGAGCGGGTCCTCGACCCAATCCACGCCTACATCATCACCGATATCCTCGCGGACAACGCCGCCCGGACACCAGCATTTGGGGCTACCAGCGCGCTGAAGCTCTCCCGCCCGGCCGCTGCGAAAACCGGCACCACCAATGACTACCGGGACGCGTGGACAGTGGGTTACACTCCTGATCTCGTCACCGGTGTATGGGTTGGGAACAGTGATAACTCCGCTATGGAGAAAGTCTCGGGGTCTCGAGGCGCAGGCCCCATCTGGCACAACTTCATGGAGGCGGCACTAGCGCAGCGCCCCGTGCGCGACTTCGCGCGCCCAGATGGCATCGTCACCGCAGAAGTATGCGCCGTTTCGGGCCAATTGCCCACGGAGGACTGCCCGGAGAAGCGCACAGAGATCTTCGCGGAGGGAACCGAGCCCACCGAGCCCTGCTCAGTACACCGCAAGCTACGAATCTGCACCGTGACCGGTTTGCTGGCAACGGAGTTCTGCCCCGATAACGTCGTCGAGGAGGTCTACTACGAGACATACCCCGATGACTTCCGAGGATGGATGGAAGAACAGGGTCTTCTCCTTCCCCCTGACCAAAGCTGCACGCTACACACATTCGCCATACGAGCGAAGATCACCTCGCCAACAGAAGGCAGCTTGATTGAGGGTCCGATCGAGATCCGGGGCAGCGCGAACATTCCTGACTTCGACTCCTACGTGGTGAAGTACGGCCTGGGCAATAACCCCTCCCATTGGGAGAAAATCGGTTCTCGGCAGTATGCCCCCGTCGAAAACGGTGTCCTGACCTATTGGGACTGGGACTTGACCCAGTTGCGTAGCGGTCCAGTCACGATTCGTCTAACCGTACGTGACCGCCGTGGCAACGACACCGAAGCTCACCTTCGCGTTACGCTGAAGGTGCCCACCCCAACAGTTCCGCCTACACCCAGTATAACACCTACTCCAACGGGGACCCACACACCAACGCTTCTACCAACGCTTTTGCCTACGGCAACGGCAACCCCTTCACCCACCACCATGCCCAGCGCAACTTCCACCACATCGCCCACGGCACGAGTCACATCCACGCCCATTCCTTCCGCAACTCCACAACCAAGTGCTATACCACAGCCTACATCTTTACCCAGCACCACACCTCAGCCAACGCCCCTGCCTAGCCCTACGCCTCAGCCCAGTGCCACACCAGAGCCTACAAGCACGTTCACTCCCCGGCCAACGGTCATACCTACGAACACGCCATACCCCACGGAAACCCCCGGTCCGGTGGCAACTGACACTGCTACACCCACATCTATTCCTCCAACTCCAACGCCTTCGCCAATGTCCCCATCTCCCACTCCCGAACCCTCAAACACGCCAACCGTGCAGCCATCGCCGACAGATGACTCCAAACTCACCCAGGCCTCAGGGCAAGTAGATCAGGGGATTCCTCCGCACACCCTTCAAGATGATCTCGAAATGCAGATGCGGCCCTGTAGAGTTCCCGGTTCTCCCTACCACACCAATCTTCTCTCCCTTACCCACCGACTGTCCGGTCTCTACGTAATAGACCTGCATGTGTGCATACAAGGTTTGGAAGTTGTTCCCATGATCTATAATGACCATACGTCCGTATCCTACGTCGCTCCATCCGGCGACGGCGACGTAGCCAGAATCCGCCGCGTAGATGGGCGTGCCCTGCGGGGCACCAATATCAATAGCGCGATGACCATTCCAGAACTTCTGTGTTATGCGCCCGGTGACAGGCCAGCCAAATGATCCGCTACCTCTAGTGGCATCTTGAGGTACAGGTCCGCTATATGCGAAAACCTTACGTGGTACGTAGGGCTTCTTGCCCCCGGGTACGATGAGCTTCTGCCCGATCTCCAAATCGTAGGGCTCTTCCAGATCGTTGCCTTCGTACTCGACTATGGCCGAAACCTCAACTTTGTATCGGGCTGCAATGCTGCCCAGGGTGTCGTTCTCTATCACCGTGTGGTAGACACCGGACACAGGAAGCATAATAAGCTCCTGTCCGATGGACAGCAGGTCCGGATTCTCCTCCATGCGCCCATTGGCCCACATGATGGTCTCACCGCTAATGCCAAAGCGTTCAGCGATGTCATAAAGCGTATCCCCGGCCTGCACGGTATAGACGACAACCTCGGTACGAACCCTTTTTGGAATGGTCGTCCTAGGCACTGCTGCCCGTGTCAGGTAATCCTGGCCCCGGAGAGACTGAGGAGTATCGTTCTCACCACTCTCCAACGAGACCTGATCGGCACCGAGGGAACTGGCCTGAACTGGCTGTTCCCAGGCCCAAGTGACCTGCCCCCCCACCACAATCAGGGCAACGAGCAAGACTATAGCAGCATGAGAAGCCCATCGCGAGAGGAATGGCAGATCATAGCTCAGGGCCAGCGCCCTCTCCCCCATTGACCTCAAGCGCGACTCGATATCATCCCCCCCTGGCATGAATGTAATCCTCAAAGAGCGTAGCCCTCGTTCTGCGTAACCTAGATAGCGTCCTTGTTGAGACTAGCAAGAAACTCCTCATTGCTCCGAGTGCGGCGAAGACGATCCAAGATCGGCTCGATCGCTTCAAGACCTCCCAGAGCATCTATCATTCGACGCAGCAACCAGACACGTTGTAGAGTATCGGGATCCAACAACAACTCCTCACGGCGCGTTCCTGAGCGAATAATATCAAAGGCCGGGAAGATCCTTCGGTCCGACAGCTTTCGGCTCAAGTGCAACTCCATGTTCCCGGTACCCTTGAACTCCTCATAAATCATATCGTCCATGCGGCTGCCCGTGTCGATCAGACAGGTAGCGATGATAGTAAGGCTGCCTCCCTCCTCGAGGTTGCGCGCCGCACCAAAGAAATGCTTGGGCGGATAAAGAGCCACAGGGTCCAGCCCGCCAGACAGGGTTCGTCCGCTCGGAGGCACTACTAGATTATAGGCGCGAGCAAGGCGGGTAATACTATCCAGGAGAATGACCACATCCTTGCCACACTCCACCAGCCGCTTAGCTCTTTCGAGGGCCATCTCCGCAACCCGACAGTGGTCCTTGACTGGATCGTCAAACGTAGAACTCACGACTTCGCCTTCCACGGAGCGATCCATATCCGTCACCTCTTCCGGACGCTCACCAATCAGACAAATCATGAGATGCACATCGTTGTAATTCGCAGTGATGCCATTGGCAATCTGCTTGAGGACAGTTGTCTTTCCAGCTTTGGGCGGCGAAACGATAAGACCTCGCTGCCCCCGCCCTATTGGCGCAACCAAGTCCAGGAGGCGCGTGGTTAAAATGCCGTGGGTCGTTTCGAGACGCAGCATCTCCAGAGGAAAGATCGGTATTAATGAAACGAAACGCGGACGTGCTTTTGCAGTGTCTGGATCCAAGCCATTGACCGTCTCAACTCTCAGGAGACTGAAGTACTTCTCGGTCTCCTTCGGAGGGCGCACCTGGCCTATGACCATATCACCCGTGCGCAGCCTGAAGCGGCGAATCTGGGATTGAGAGACATAGACGTCCTCTGATCCAGGCAAAAGGAGATGAGAGCGGAGAAAACCAATTCCCTCTGGCATTATGTCCAGTGCTCCGCCGCCGAATATGAGACCTTTCTTCTCTGCTTGTGCCTTAAGAAGGCGCATGATGAGATCGTTCTTCTTCAGCCGGCTGTAGCCGGACACTTCTGCCTCACGAGCTATCTCCCTTAGGTCGCTCAAAGTTCGCGTTTCAAGTTCAGCTATATTCACGTCTTTGCTCCATATCCGTTAAATAACATACTGACTGCAAGGGTATCTCCTCCCCGCGAGTAAGTCGAATTGCTATGCATCCCGTAACATTGACGAGCACGACCCACTTGTTGGACACGTCCATAAAGGACTGCAACACGTATGTGCGGGGTATCAAACTCAAGGGAAGTCAAAGATCACTCAGGAAGGATAACCAAAAAACAGGCTCTACACCCAAGGAGACATGCCTGTGTCAAGTACAAAGAAGATTGGTGCTCAGTGGCAAATAATTATATCATTATCCGCCCGCAAGTCAAATGAGGATACAAACGTATTATATCACAAATCGTGTCTCCACGCAATACCTATCTGGTAACGGGTTAACTAAGTCAGATTCAGGCAAAGAAACAGAGCAATGTCGCCACTGAGGTAGTACTGATCATTATAGCCACAAAGTGAAAAGCCATACTTCCGTCCCAAAGAGATAGCAGGATGATTCTTGGTCTGCACATCAGTCATGAGCGCTCGAAGCCCCAGACTCTTGCCCCATGCGATACCCTGCTCCAGAAGCATTCCCCCAATCCCATTGCGCCGATAGGGCTCGTCAATCGCCAGATTCAGTATCCACCCAACTTGGTGCCAGCGCTGAACCTGCAGGTCCAGATACCCCAGCACCCTGCCTTGATCTTCCGCCACCAGGAAACAGCCATTGCGCTGCCAATCCTCCAAGAGGTAGTCCCGACTGTGCGGATAATCTGCACGCATTGGCCGCGGCAGGCGTACCTCCCGAAATGAGATGGAAGTCTCCGTGTCTGTACCGCGCTCCTGCATCTGCCAGACATAGTCCGTAGAGTATGCATGGCTTAAAGCTACACACGCGCCTATGTCTTTGATGTTAGCAAGCCTAATCTCCACCGTAGCTTTTTCCCCTTACTCGTTCCATCCCAGTCGGAACCTCTCGATCACCTCTAACCCGGACAAGCCGGAACCAAAAGGCTTTTTGCCACGAATTACACGAATTTTCACTAATTTTCTCTTTTTCGTGTTAATTCGTGAAATTCGTGGCAGAGAAAAAGGGCGTTCCGAAATCCTTGCTCGTTGTGCAAGAA
>JAKLPW010000143.1 GCA_022013675.1 Anaerolineae bacterium
GTTGCCCCTGATGTATGGGTTAGCTCACCTGTTGGGATGGGGGCCAGTGGGCATCTGGGTTGGGATGGGCCTCGCCCAGGTGGCCGAAGCGCTGGCGATGGCGGTTAGGTTTGGACAGGGCAAGTGGAAACTGAGGAAACTATAAGCGACTCATCCAAACGCGTATCGAAGGTGGCCCCTGTTGATGAAAGGAGAAGCCATGATAAAGCAGCGTTGTGCTTCTCTTATTGACGGACTCTCATCACGCTTCAAGACCCTTGCGGCGACGGTCGTGTTATCCCTCATGGGAATATGCCTTCTGGTTGCATGTGCTCAAGTGCCCACTTCGACCCCAGCGCCGATGCCGACCAGCACTCAGTCTGTAGTGCCGGAAGCTACCAGCATTTTGACGGCCACTGCTCCTGCCTCCTCTCCAGTCCGGATCCCGGCTCTTGACGCCAACCGTATGCCGATCTTCATAAGCACTGATATGGCGGGAGATGATCATGTCGCCTTGCTCTATCTTTTGAGTCATCCAGACATACAGGTACTTGGCATTGGCTCGTCCGTCGGAGTAGCCCACGTTGAGCTTGGTGCGCGCAATATCCTTCGCCTGCTGGCCGTGGTGGGAAAGGAGGACATTCCTGTTGCCGTTGGCAAGGCTAACCCGCTGGAGGGAGATCACGCCTTCCCAAGCTCCTGGCGCTCGGGAACATCTCGTCCTTTTGGCTCCTCGGTGCCACAGGCAGAGGCAGAACTCGCCCCGGAGTCTACGGCTGAACTGCTTGCTAAAGTAGTCAATGTCTACCCCGGGCAGGTCACCGTGGTGATCCTGGGAGCCCACACGGACGTTGCCCTCGCGTTGCGTGACGATCCTGGCTTGGCCAAATGCATCAAGGACATCTACATCATGGGCGGGGCAGTCTACGCACCAGGAAACATCCACAAGGAGTACTCTGCGATTGAGAACGAGACCGCAGAGTGGAACCTGTGGGTCGACTATGTGGCCGCGGCCGAGGTGTTCGGTGCCGGAATCCCGCTCAGCATGGTACCTCTGGACGCGACGGACCAGGTGAAAGTGACTGGTGAGTACTACGAGGAGTTTGTTTCCAGGGCGCAGTCGGCGGCGGCACAGACCGTTGCTCAGTTCTGGAAACGGAGCGCGGGTAGTGGTTCGGGGTTTTACATCTGGGATGTCGTTGCCGTCGTCGCCATGACGCTCCCCGAGGTGGCAGAGTGGGACTCGCTGGACATCGAACTCGTGACCTACGATCCTGGGAACCTGGGGCAGACGCGACCACGAGGGAGCCAATCGCCCAATGCAAGGGTGTGCCTCGAGGTAGATGCGCCGCGATTGCTGGAAGAGCTCATCAGCGTCTTGAACGAATAGATAAAGGCCGTTGCCTCAGCGTAGAATGAGGCGATGCCCGGAGTGGATTCCAGGCGCACTACACACGACAAACCTGTAACGGAGACACATATTGAGCAAGGGATTGTACAGAAGGGCTATCAGATATCTGGGACGCTACAAACGACTTGGGGGGAACCTCCTCTTGAGATCATCATGGAGGTAGCAATGAAGAGTGCAACAGAGGAGGCCACTAGCCGCGTGGTTCTCTTTGAAGCTCAGAGGCACCTTACGCTAAGTCCCCGCATTCATTACATTGACTATCGATTCGAGGTGCCCGAGGGTGCCAGTAGAGTAGGGCTAGCGTTTTCCTATCATAGGGAAACCGTGGTCAAGATCTTCATTTCCCTTCACGACCCCAATGGCTTCCGGGGCAACCGTATGAAACCGGGTGCGAGGGGCGAGGTTAGCCTGGATCTGTGGGTGGCACCTGACAGCGCCAGCGAAGGTGGCCTACCCGGGCCCCTGCCTGCGGGCGAGTGGATAGTTCGAGTCGACATAGAGGCACTGTTTGAAGAGACAGACATCGGTCTGGAAGTCTATGCGGAGCTGGACGAGGTTCCAGAGCCAGTTACGTTTGTCTACCCAGCCAACCACGTCGTCAAGGCGGAAGCAGGCTGGTACAAGGGCGAGCTGCATGCTCACTCTACTGAAAGCGATGGCAAGTACCCAGTGGAGACAGTCGTGCAGGCGGCCATTGAGGCCGGGCTTGATTTCTTCGGCCTGAGCGATCATTTCACGATCAGCCAATGGCGCAAACTTGCCTCGCTGGTGAATGATCGCACGGCATTGCTGCGCTCCTGTGAGATCACCAGCCACCAGGGACATGCGAACTTACACGGCATCAGCGAATGGGTAGACGTCTACGTGGATCGGCCAAACTGGGACATGAACCAGGCAGCCGACGCCGTCCACGCGCAGGGTGGTCTCTTCTGCGTGAACCATGCTTTCAGCGGTGATCTGGGCTGGCGCGCCCATGACTTCAACTGGTCGCGGGCCGATCTGATGGAAGTCTATCACAATCTGGAGGGGGCAAACAACAACTTTCAGCCTCCTCTGTGGGA
>JAKLPW010000144.1 GCA_022013675.1 Anaerolineae bacterium
CACAGCCGTGGAAGAAGGCCGTACGATCTACGACAACATCCGCAAGTTCATCAAATACACCTTGTCCAGCAATGTAGGCGAGATCGTGGTAATGCTTCTGGCTCCCTTGATCGGCCTGCCCGTACCGCTGCTGCCCCTGCAGGTACTATGGATCAACCTGGTCACCGACGGTCTGCCAGGACTTGCCTTGGGGGTGGAACCTGCCGAACCTGATGTCATGCAGCGCCCTCCCCATCCCCCCGACGAGAGCATCTTTGCGCGGGGCATGTGGCAGTACATACTGTGGGTGGGCATACTGATGGGACTGGTCTCTCTGGTCGTACAGTCATGGAGCTACAGCCATCGCAGCGCCACCTGGCAGACCATGGTGTTCACGACCCTCTGTCTATCTCAGATGGGCAACGCTCTGACCATTCGCTCCGAGAAGCGCTCCCTGCTCAGCATTGGCCTTTTTTCCAACCCAGCCCTGGTAGGAGCAGTGCTGCTCACCTTCATTTTGCAGATGGCTGTGATCTACATCCCATTCCTGCAAACCATCTTCAAGACCGTTGCCCTGAGCCCCTCCGAACTAGGAATCAGCATGGCAATGAGCACCGTGGTCTTCATCGTAGCTGAAGTAGTGAAGCTCGTCTCCTCGTGGAAGGCCCGACGAAAAGCATATCAGCAGGCATAGTGCAATGCACTGCCGCAGATCGGATTGGCAAGCCGAGTTACACCAACGCACGTCGGACTGCCTATCCAACAGGCACCAGAATCGTTCAAGGAGGAAGTAACATGGACACCAGAACGAAACCCGTGGCACAAGTCTTCACTTCGGGCACAAATAGACTGATTGGAACACTCATCCTGTTCTCATTGGCCGTCGCGATCCCCAGCCTGGGGCTACCTCAGTACATAACGGGCACAGCGGTGAACGCTCTGCTCATCATCGCCGTCGAGACAGCCGGTGTCAGCCGTGCCCTCTGGGTAGGCGTAGCACCATCTCTCGTGGCCTGGGGCAGCGGCATCCTGCCCGCGCCGCTGATGGTGATGATCCCGTTCATCATTGCCGGGAACGCCCTGCTGGTAGCCATCTTCGGCGCTCTGCGCCGCACCAGCTACTGGCTGAGGTTGGCGACAGGGGCAGCGATCAAGTGTGCCTGGCTGTGGGTGACGGTAACCCTGGTGACGATTCGCCCATTCAGTATGCAAATAGGGCAAGATACCCGCACGGTGGCGATACCTACTGCCGTGGCACAGATGATGAGCTGGCCTCAACTGCTCACAGCTTTGGCCGGGGGATGTCTGGCATACGGCTTGCTGAGGGGATATCGCGCCTGGCGCGAGCGTTGAGCGGTCACATACAGAGTCCAGGGGGCCCAGAAAGCTACTGGCTAGACTTCGGAAGTCTTCTAAATACTAGCAATCGTCTTCAATATGATTCAGAACCGCAAATAATCCGGCATGGCTCCTGCACGCGATAGACTTCCGAAGTCACTTTTCAACCAGTTCCCTGCAAGCTTGACACCTGACGCAAGGTGTGGCATCATACAACACCTGACAATATGGTGCAACAGGCTTAGCTCTCCCTATTTTCCTTGAGAGAAGGGAACGGGAGAGGCGTTCTTTTGTCGGGGATCAAGAGATCTTAGCACGTCACCGCCGCGCTCCAAGGGATTCGCGCCCCATGGAGGTTCCACTCTCTTGTTTGGAGAGCGGCTGTCAGCGATACTACAGCGCGAGAATCCAAGTGAAAGGGGACAGCACTCAACAATGGGCAACGACGCCTTGGTTATCGCTCCAATTGCCGGCCTTCTAGGATTGGCCTTCAGTCTCTACCTGGCTTACACCACGCTTAAGAACTCCCCTGGAACGGCCGACATGGCCGACATATCCAGGGCCATCCAGACAGGGGCATCTACTTTCTTGAAGAGAGAGTACCGCGTCATCGGACTGGTCGCTCTCCTTTTCGCGCCTATCCTGGCTCTGGTTCTGGATCCGTACGTCATGGTCACTTTTTTCGTAGGGGTACTATGTTCAGCCTTGTCAGGCGTTATCGGCATGACTATCGCCACCAGGACCAATAGCCGCACCGCTTACGCAGCCCGCCATGGCCTGCACAGAGCTCTGAACGTGGCCTTCTCCGGAGGTGCCGTAATGGGCATGGCCGTTCTCAGCCTGGGGACCCTTGGGATATCTGGCACCTACCTGTTCTTCGAGAAGGTCGGGGGCACTCCTGATCCCCTGTCCGTTATCACAGGCTACTCCATTGGGGCTAGCTTCATCGCCATTTTCATCCGCATCGGCGGAGGCATCTTCACCAAAGCAGCCGACATGGGAGCAGACCTGGTCGGTAAGGTGGAGATCGGCATCCCTGAGGATGACCCGCGCAATGCCGCCGTCATCGCCGATCAAGTTGGAGACAACGTGGGTGACGTGGCTGGCATGGGCGCAGACCTCAACCAGTCCTTCACAGACACGCTCATCTCTTCTCTAATACTTGGAGCTGGTGCGCACGGCATTGGAGGCGCTGTGCTGGGTGCAAAGAGCATTGTCTTCCCTCTCCTCGTAGTAACCAACGGCATTCTGGCCTCGGTGCTGGGCATCTTGATCATCAAGCTGCTCTCCTCCAGGAGTAGGATCAAAGCAGACAACATCCTGAGAGCCGGCATGTTGAGCAGCGGCGTCATCTCGTCAGCCGGGGTATTCCTCATAGCGAAGTTCTACATGGGAGATACAGGGGTTTTCTTCGCCGTTGTCTCCGGTCTGGTGACAGGGATACTGGTTGGCCTCAACACCGAGTACTATACTTATAAAAAGCCTATCCGACTCATCGTTGAGTCCACCGAGACCGG
>JAKLPW010000145.1 GCA_022013675.1 Anaerolineae bacterium
ACCGGGAGTGAGATCGAGTTGCTCTACCACTTCTGGGACGGCCAGGGACTGACGTTGCGCACCTCGCTGCCAAGAGAGGAGCCACATATTGCTACGGTTGTCAACTTGATCCCCGGTGCTGCTTTCTATGAGCGGGAGGTAAGCGAGATGCTGGGCGTGACATTCGACGGTTGCCTCGACCGGCGCTCCTTGCTGCTGCCGGATGACTGGAATGAGGAACCCCCGATGATCAATGACCAGGTGACCGAGTGAGCAGAATAACTATCCCCATTGGGCCACAACACCCGATGCTCAAGGAGCCGCTTTCCTTTCTTCTGACCGTTGAGGGGGAGCGAGTTGTGGATAGCGTCCTGCGTCTTGGCTATGTCCACCGTGGCATAGAGCGCCTTTGCCAGGAGCGCAACTACGTGCAGAACATCCATCTCCTGGAGCGTGTCTGCGGCATCTGCTCGCACGTGCACACCACGGTTTATTGCCAGGGGGTCGAGGCACTGCTGGGACTGGAGGTGCCCCTCAGAGGACTCTACCTACGCACGTTGCTGTGCGAGCTGGAACGGATCCACAGCCACTTGCTCTGGCTGGGTGTGCTAGCAGAAAATGTGGGATTCACCACTATCTTCATGTACGCCTGGCGCGATCGCGAGATCGTGCTAGACATTATGGAGGAGCTCACCGGAGGACGTGTTGCCCACGCTGATAACGTTATTGGTGGCGTCCGCATTGACGTGGATGAGGAGCAGATTCACTCAATATTGGCGAGGCTTGATGAATTGGAGGGGCAGATTGAGACCTTTTTGGGCGTGATCCAGCACGAGCGTACCTTCAGGGCGCGCACACGCAACGTGGGCCATCTATCAGCGGAACAAGTTCGCCAGTATTGCGTGGTAGGGCCGGTTGCTCGTGCCTCCGGCGTCGATGTGGACTTGCGACGCGACGCGACGTACGCCGCCTACGACCGTCTGCGTTTCAAAGTAATCACCTCCAGCGAGGGAGATGTCTGGGCACGCACACTGGTGCGCACGTTGGAGGCCTTCGAGAGCGTGCATCTGTGTCGCCAACTGCTGGCCGAGTTGCCAGATGGTCCAACCTCGGTGCGTGCTCCGCGCCGTGTCCAGTCCGGAGAGGTAGTCAGCCGCGCCGAAGCACCACGCGGCGAAGTGATCTATTACATTCGCAGTGACGGCAGCGACAGGCCAGCGCGGATCAAGATACGCACGCCCTCGCTGACAACGCTTATTACGCTACCTGATCAGCTCCGTGGTGTCAACACAGCCGATGTGCCCGTCGTGCTGGCTGGTGTGGATCTATGCATCTCTTGTGCTGATCGTTGAGTGGGTACATTGGTGGGCAAGCGTTGGACAGATGGTAGAGGGCTTTGGCGACACTGAGCCGAGCTAGTTCCACGTCGGTGCTGGCGAGGCGAGTCTGGAAGCGGGATACGAAAAAAGACAGAGGATGTGAGAGATGGACGCAAAGATAGAACTAGGTCGTATCTGGGGTATTCCGATCAGGTTGCATCCGAGCTGGTTCCTGGTGTTTGGGCTGTCGACCTGGTCTCTAGCCATGGGCTTCTTCCCTGAGGGGTACTCCGGTCTGCCCACAGCAGCCTATTGGTTGCTGGGTGCGTTGACCAGTATCCTGTTCTTCGGATCGGTGCTGGTGCACGAGCTGGCCCACGCCTTCTTTGCTTTGCGCAACGAGATTCCGGTGCGCGGGATCACCCTGTTCATTTTTGGTGGGGTGGCACAAATCGAGAAAGAACCGTGCAGCCCTGGAGCGGAATGCCGTATTGCCATCGCTGGGCCGCTGGCCAGCCTCGGACTGGCCGGCCTGTTCGGGGGCTTGTGGCTGCTGTGCCGACACGTTTCGTACTTGGCTGCGCCTAACATCTGGTTGGCACGCATTAACTTAACGTTGGCGGTGTTCAACATGATTCCGGGCTTCCCACTGGATGGTGGGCGTATCCTGCGCTCGCTGGTCTGGCATTTCACGGGGAGTTTTTACCGCGCCACGCAGGTGGCCGCGTCCACCGGTCAACTGGTGGCTCTGGGCTTTGTCAGCCTGGGAGTATTCACGATCTTTACCGGTTCCCTTTTCAATGGCTTGTGGCTGGCCTTTATCGGCTGGTTCTTGCAGAATGCAGCCGTGAGCAGTCAGACATGGTCGAGCGTTCAGCAGTCGCTGCGCGGTGTGGTGGTGGGGCAGGTGATGGGCCGTGACTATCCCACGGTGTCCAGCCTGCTTCCGGTGAGCCAGTTGATTGAGGAGCGGATCTTGACTGGCGCTCAGCGGTGCTTCCTAGTGACCGACAAGGGTCACCTGCGCGGACTGCTGACCTTACGCGATATTGCAGCCATCCCCCAGCGCAAGCGGCGATACGTTACCGTGAGAGAGGTCATGGTGCCTTTCGAACGACTGGCCCGAGTTCAGCCACATACCGAGCTGCTGGCGGCGCTGCGGACAATGGATGATGCCAACGTGGCGCAAGTGCCGGTGGTAGAGGGAGACGAGATCGTCGGCATACTCTCACGGGAACAGGTGATTCACTACATCCGGTTGCGGGCCGAGCTGGGTGTTTAGTGATGAGAGAAGACACTTCCACGCTGATCATCCTGAGCTTCATCAGAGGGATGCTGCTGCTCTACCAGCATGGAGTAGGGATGCAACCTCGGCTTCGTGAAGAGATGCAACAGCTTAAAAAGGATGCTGCTGCTCTACCAGCGTGGAGTAGGGATGCAACACCACGTCTCAACGTCCAAGATTGAGGAAGGTAAAAACTATGGAACACCTGCAACAACCGTGGAGATTGACACCAGACCAGGTTCTGGAGGCGCTGGACACCGCGCCCGAAGTCGGGTTGAGCCAGGCCGAGGCCGCTCGCCGCCTGGCCGAGCACGGCCCGAACGAGCTGATCGAGCGTGGCTTGAGAAGCCCGTGGCGCATCCTGGCCGCGCAGTTCACCGAGGTGATGGTCTTGGTCCTCATCGTAGCGGCGGCCATTTCCTTTCTCGTCGGCGACCTCAAGGACACTGTGGCCATCCTGGTCATCGTCGTCCTCAACGCTGTCCTGGGCTTCACCCAGGAGTACCGCGCCGAAAGGGCCATGGCCGCGCTGAAGAAGATGACCGTACCACGAGTGAAGGTGCGCCGTGCTGGACAGGTGCGCGAGATTTCGGCGCGCGAGCTAGTGCCGGGCGACCTGTTCCTGTTGGAGACCGGGGGCGCGGTGCCGGCCGATGGCCGCCTGCTGGAGAGCGTGAACCTGCGCCTGCAGGAGGCCGCCCTCACCGGCGAATCCGTGCCGGTCGAGAAAAGCACGCCACCGTTGCCCGACGAGCACCTGGCTCTGGGTGACCGACGCAACATGGTGTTCTTGGGCACGGCCATCACCTACGGGCGCGGGCTGGCCGTCGTCACCGCCACCGGGATGCAGACCGAACTGGGACACATCGCCACTATGATCCAGGAGGTGGAGAGCGAGCCTACCCCGCTGCAGCGGCGTATGGCCCAACTGGGCAAGGGGCTGGCCGTCGCCGCCCTCGGTCTGGTGGGGATCATCTTTGCCATCGGCCTGCTGCAAGGGATGGACGTAGCGACGATGTTTATGGTGGCTATCAGCCTGGCCGTGGCCGCCGTGCCAGAGGGGCTACCGGCCGTGGTCACCATCGCCCTGGCCTTGGGCGCACAGCGGATGCTCAAGCGGCGCGCGCTCATCCGCAAACTGCCGGCGGTGGAGACCCTGGGCTCGGTCACGGTCATCTGTTCGGACAAGACCGGTACGCTGACCGAGAACCGCATGACGGTGACCATATTAGACGTGGCCGAACGCACGGTGAACCTGGTGCAGCAACTGCGCAAATCCGGGCCCCTGCTCAGCCCCGACGACGCCCCGCTGGCCGCGCCCGACGCGACGCTGTCGCTGCTGCTGACCTCGGTTGCTTTATGCAACGACGCCACGCTGGAGCCGGACGAGGAGACGAGGGGCTACCGGGCTATAGGCGACCCCACCGAGGGGGCGTTGGTGGTCGCGGCGGCGCGCATGGGCCTGTGGAAAGCGCAATTGGAGACAGCCTTGCCGCGCGTGGCCGAGGCCCCCTTCACCTCGGAGCGAAAACGGATGACAACAATCCACAAAGTTGCAAGTCACGAGTTGCAAGTTGCAGGCTCCGAGCAAAGCAACCTTAAACTTGAAGCCTGGAACCTGCAACCTTATGTGGCTCTCACCAAGGGTGCCGTGGATAGTCTGCTAGAGGTGAGCAATCGTGTGTGGGCTAACGGCCAAGTCGAAGTGCTGGACGACAACTGGCGCGGCCGGATCGAAGCCGCCAATGATCGCTTGGCGCAGGATGGGATGCGCGTACTGGGTGCTGCCTTTCGTCCGTTGGACGAACTTCCTCCGACCGGGAGCGAGGAGTGCCTGGAAGGTGACCTGATCTTTGTGGGTATGACCGGCATGATCGATCCGCCGCGGCAAGAAGTGCGCCAGGCCATAGCCATCTGCCACACGGCCGGTATCCGCACGATGATGATCACCGGCGACCACCCACTCACGGCGGCCAGCATCGCCCGCGAGCTGCGCATCGCCGATCCGGAGGCCGAGGGCAGCCGCACGCGCGTCATCGGAGGGACAGAACTGGCCCAGATGTCGGTGGCCGATCTGGAGGCGGTGGTTGAAGACGTAGCGGTCTACGCCCGCGTCTCTCCGGAACACAAACTGAAAATCGTGCAGGCGCTGCAGAAGCGCGGGCACATCGTGGCCA
Organism: Anaerolineae bacterium; assembly: GCA_022013675.1. Taxonomy (GTDB): domain Bacteria; phylum Chloroflexota; class Anaerolineae; order JAKLPW01; family JAKLPW01; genus JAKLPW01. The sequence goes on from JAKLPW010000145.1 coordinate 4,761, forward strand.
TGACCGGCGATGGAGTAAACGACGCCCCGGCGCTGAAGCAGGCCGACATCGGCGTGGCCATGGGTATCACCGGCACTGACGTGAGCAAAGAGGCGGCCGACATGGTGCTGACAGACGACAACTTTGCTACCATCGTATCCGCCGTGGAAGAGGGCCGCACCATCTACGACAACATTCGCAAGTTCATCAAGTATACCCTCTCCAGCAACGTGGGAGAAATCGCCGGCTTGTTGATGGCTATCGGGATGGGCATGCCCATCCCCCGTCTCCTGCCACTGCAGATTCTGTGGATGAACCTGGTGACCGACGGGCTGCCCGGGCTGGCCCTGGGAGTGGACCCACCAGATCCGGATGTGATGAATCGTCCACCACACCCTCCCCAGGAGAGCATCTTTGCCCGGGGAATGTGGCAGTACATCCTCTGGGTGGGTGGTCTGATGGGGTTCATCACCATGCTCATCCAGTACTTTGGCTGGCGGGCCGGCAACCCGGCCTGGCGGACGATGGTCTTCACCACCCTCTGCCTGGCCCAGATGGGCAACGCGCTGGCCATCCGCTCAGACAGGCACTCTCTCTTTTCCATCGGCGTCTTCTCCAACCCGGCTCTGGTAGGCGCGGTGTTGCTCACCTTCGGCCTGCAACTGGCGGTGGTCTACGTGCCCGTCTTGCAGGACATCTTCAAGACGGTAGCCCTCAGTCCGCTGGAACTGGCGGTCTGCCTGGGGACGAGCACGCTGATCTTTTTGGCCGTCGAGGCCGTAAAGTGGATCGGGCGGCGGAGAACGCGGATTACAGGACAGTAACGGATTACAGGACAGCAGCGGATTGTGGATTGGGTAACAGATGTTGCTGAAGGAGTTTCTCTATGCGGGTATTGTTCGTGACAGACTTGCATGGATGCGTGTGGAAGTACGACCGACTATTCGAAGCAGCGCAAGACTTTCGAGCAGACGTGGTGATCAACTGCGGTGACATGCTGCCGAAAGGCGGGGATCTGTTTGCTCAAGACAAGTTCATCGCTGGTTACCTTGATGCGCATTTTGCGCAATTTGACTCTGCCGGGATTTACTATCTTTGCTACCTGGGGAATGATGATCTTGGTATCTTTGACAAGGTGTTTAAAAAAGTATGTAATGAGCATTCTTTCGTGATTTGTCTGGCGCAGCGCAGGTTTGAAGTTGGCGGATTTGAATTCGTTGGACTGAATTGGGTGGTTGACTATCCATTCCGTCTCAAAGACAGATGTAGAATGGATACGAAGGACTATGTGTTTGAAGAACAATTGGGAACAGGGTTGCTCTCTACGTCGAATGGGTGGAAAGAGATAGAGGACTGGTTTTCCTATGCAAAGACACTGCCAACCATAAAAGACGAACTGGATCGATTGGTGCGCCCGCAGAATATGGCACGAAGCATCTATGTCACTCATATGCCTCCGTACAAGTTAGGACTGGATGAGTGTAGCGATGGTTCGAAAGTGGGATCAAAGGCGATTTACAATTTTTTGCTGGAATATCAGCCCAAACTTTCACTCCATGGCCACGTTCACGAGTCTCCCGAAGCGAGCGGAAGATGGTATGCCAAACTTGGGGACACGATTTGCATTCAACCTGGGCAGCTTGTCCCGTTCACCTACGTTACCATTGATTTGGATACTATAAAGTTCGACCGACACACGGAGGCTTATAAAAGAGCGAGGTGATTACCCAGATGCTGGCTGGCGTGCCCGAGCGAGGTAACAGATGTTGCTAAGAGTGAACCCGGTGCAACCGGAAGAAGATGTAATCCGGCAAGCTGCGGAGGTGATCCGCCAGGGAGGGCTGGTGGCTTTCCCCACGGAGACGGTCTACGGCCTGGGAGCCGACGCCCTGAACGAAGCAGCCGTGGCGCGTATCTTCGCTGCCAAGGAGCGCCCAGCCGAGGATCCCTTGATCGTGCACATCGCCAATATCGAGGATCTGCGCCGGGTGGCCCGTGACCTGCCCCCGCAGGTTCACGCCCTGAGCCAGGTCTTCTGGCCCGGCCCTCTGAGCCTGATCCTGCCCCGGGCCGCAGCGATTCCGGCCAGCGTTACCGCCGGGCTGGACACGGTAGCCGTGCGTATGCCAGGCCATCCAGTGGCCCTGGCTCTAATCCACGCCGCAGGGACACCCATCGCTGCCCCCAGCGCCAACCTTTTCAGCCGCCCCAGCTCGACCACGGCTCAGCACGTGCTGGAGGACCTGGGGGAACGGGTGGACCTGATCCTGGATGGCGGGCCTACTCTCATCGGTCTGGAATCCACCGTGTTGGACCTCTCTGGGGAGAAGCCTACCATCCTGCGGCCAGGGGGAATCAGCCGCGAGGCGCTGGGCCTGGTGCTAGAGGGAATTGCCGTAGACACCAGTACTCCCTCCCGGCGGGAACGTGAGGAAGGTGGGCTTCCTTCGCCCGGCCTCATGGGAAAACACTATTCGCCCCGCGCTGAACTGATCCTCTTCCGGGGCGCAGAGCAGGAGATGTTGGCCGCCATGAAAGAACGACTGGACGAACTCCTAGCCGCAGGGAAAAGGGTGGGCCTGCTGGTTGCCTACGAGGACAGAGACTCTTTCGCCGGTTATCCGGTGATCATCGAGTACCTGGGTCCCCAGGACAACCTGAGCCACGTCGCCGCTCGCCTGTTCGCTGCCATACGCGCCCTGGATGGGCAGGGAGTCGATGTAATTCTGGCCCGAGGATTCGGCACCATAGGACTGGGGCTGGCCATCGAGGACCGCCTGGCCAAGGCTGCCGGCGGGCGAGTCGTCGAGATACATTAAAGAGAAAGAGGTTGAGAAGCAATGCCGAAGAAGGTTCTGGTCGCCAACCGTGGCGAGATCGCCGTGCGGATACTGCGCGCCTGTCGCGAGCTGGGCCTGAAAACAGTGTCCGTCTATTCCGACGTGGACCGTAGTGCCCTCCACGTGCGCTATGCCGACGAGTCGTACCTCATTGGCCCGGCCCCGCCCCGCGAGAGCTACCTGTCCATCACGCGCCTCATCGAGACGGCCAAGCGATCCGGCGCGAATGCTATCCACCCCGGCTACGGCTTCCTGGCCGAAAACGCGGAGTTCGCCCGTGCCTGCTGCGAGGCGGGCTTGATCTTTATCGGCCCGCGACCGGAAGTCATCGGGCTGATGGGTGACAAGATTGCCGCCCGGCAGACCATGCAGGCTGCCGGCATACCGGTAGCCCCCGGCACGGCTCCAGGGCTGGGCGATGAGGAGTTGGAGGCCGCTGCCCGGCGCATTGGCTATCCACTGCTGGTCAAGGCGGCAGCCGGGGGCGGGGGTAAGGGGATGCGCATCGTCCACTCGGCGGCGGAATTGCCGGCCGCCATCGCTGCTGCCCGCCGCGAGGCTGAGGCCGCCTTCGGCGACGGCACCATCTACCTGGAACGGATTATCAAAGGAGCCCGCCACATCGAGTTTCAGATTCTGGGCGACCAGCACGGCAACGTCATCCACCTAGGCGACCGCGAGTGCTCCATCCAGCGCCGCTACCAGAAGCTGGTCGAAGAAGCACCGGCCATCGCCCTGGATGACGCTCTGCGCCAGGAAATGGAACGAGTGGCTGTGCAAGTGGCCAGAGAAGTGGGCTACACCAACGCAGGCACGGTGGAGTTCCTGTTGGATGCCCAAGGGAACTTTTATTTTCTGGAGATGAACACTCGCCTGCAGGTGGAACACTGCGTGACAGAGGCGGTCACTGGCGTGGACATTGTCAAGGAGCAATTGCGTATCGCTGCCGGACGGCGACTGCGTCTCCGGCAGGAAGATGTGCGCATGCGTGGCTGGGCCATCGAGTGTCGCATCACGGCCGAAGACCCCTACAACAACTTCCGGCCTTCCATCGGGCGAATCACCGGCCTCCACGAGCCTGCCGGCCCCGGCGTGCGCGTGGACAGCGGCGTCTATGAAGGTGTCGAGATTTCCCCTTACTACGACTCGCTCATCGGCAAGCTGGTTTCCCAGGGCGAAACCCGGGGCGAGGCCATTCTGCGTATGCGACGGGCCTTGGAGGAGTATCGCATCATCGGCATCAAGACTACCATTCCCTTTCACCTGGAGTTGATGAACAGCGCCCGTTTCATCGGCGGACAGTTCGATACTACCTTTGTGGAAGATGGTTTTGCTCTGGTCGAAGAGAAGCTGGAAGAGCAGCTCAAGGTTGCGGCCATTGCCACCACACTCCTGACCCACCACCGTAGAAATCAAGCCCAGGCTACCGTTCCCTCCGGCCAGCAACGAATGTCCGACTGGAAGATGTTTGGCCGGTGGCAGATGCTTGGCCGGTGGAGGATGTAACGGCGATGAGATATGTCACCACGGTTGAAGACAAAACCTTTGTCATTGAGGTCCGGGAGGGAGAAATCATTGTTGATGGCCAGGTTCACGTCGTTGACCTGCGGCGCATTGAACCACTCCCTCTTTATTCCCTGCTCGTTGATAACCTCTCCCATGAGATCTTTATCGAGGAGTGGGACGGGAAATACGGTGTGGTGTTGCGGGGCAAGTTATTCACTGTTCAGGTGCAGGAGGAGCGCGCCTGGGAACAGGTCGTACCCCGCGCAGCTCCGCCGACCGCCGGGGGCGAAAGTCTCATCAAAGCGCCGCTGTCAGGCCTGGTGGTGGAGGTGCTCGTGATCGCCGGTCAGACGGTGCGGGCCGGAGAAGCTCTGCTTGTCCTCGAATCTATGAAGATGGAAAACTATCTGTGCTCCCCTCAGGATGGCGTGATCCAGGCCGTGCGCGTTGCTGCTCACGACCAGGTGACCCAGGGACAGGTCCTGGTCATCATGTCCACGTGACAGGGGAATAGGAGATGGACGATGGGCTGTTTACATTGCTGAGCGGCGAACACACCCCCGGCCTGATAGCCTAACCTTCAACAGGGTGCTGAGTGGGCTGGCCCTGCGGCAAAAGGGGAAGCGATGCAGGAGACAGATTCGTGAGGAGAGGAGATGGAAACAATGCGCCTTCTGATTCTGGTACATGGCAACTATGGCCAAAGAATAGCGCGCCACATCCAGGCGCACTGCCCACCAGGGTGGCGGGTGGAAAGTCTGACACTGCCCCGTGCCCTACCCCCCATAGTTGACGAGCCGGAGGAGTTCCTGGCCCCTCCTTTCATCCCTCCCAGCTTTGGGGGGGAAAGAGGGGAGACGGCCGACCTGATCCTGCACCTGGGGGAGACTCCGCAGGCGGCCCAGTTGCTTCCCGGTGTGGTGACACTGACCGAAGCGAAGGCGGTCATCGCCCCGCTGGACAACACCGCCTGGTTGCCCGAAGGCTTGAAGAATCAACTCAAAGGGGAAATGGCTGTACTGGGAGCCGAAGCAATCTTCCCCATGCCTTTCTGCTCCCTTACCGAGGAGAGCTTCGGGTTTGGACAGCGGGCAAAGCCCTATCATAACTGGCTCATCGCCCGCTTCGCCCGTCATTTTGGCCGCCCTTGCTTCACCTTGAAGATAGACACCAGCGGTGGAGTGGTTGAGGATGTGATTGTGGAACGGGGCTCGCCCTGCGGTTCTACCCATTTCGCTGCTGCAAAGCTAAGAGGAAAGCCGATCACTGAAATAGTGCCCCAGGCCGGTCTAATCGCCCTCCATTACCCCTGCCTGGCCTCAATGCGTCCATTACGCAGTGGCAACCACATCGAAACCTTGATGCATATCAGCGGCTGCATCGTGAACGAGGAGATGCAAAAGGAGTTGAAACGGAAGCTTAGGAGAAACACATGCCCCTGAAGCTCTATTTAGTGACCGAGGTGATGACGCCAGATCCAGTCGTCATTGAGAGCGAAGCCCTGTTGACTGAGGCTGAACAGTTGATGAAAGAGCATAAGGTACGGCGGCTGCCGGTAGTAGAGAAAAGCCTGCTGGTGGGCATCATTAGCAAGGGCGACCTGCGGGAGGCTCGCATGGCCGAACTGGCGTCCCGCCATCCTTACGATCCAGCGACGGGGGAAAGTTGGCTGACCGTGGCCGAGGCGATGACCAGTCCGGTGATCACCGTCACGCCGCAAACGACTCTGGTAGAAGCAGTCCGCTTGATGCTGGAGCACAAGATCGGTGGCCTGCCGGTGTTGAAGGGCAGCCGATTGGTTGGCATCCTGACCGATACAGATGTCATCTGTTTGCTACTGCGGGAAACGCAAGAAAGCGAGTAAGAAGGGGCGTATCTAGGAGTTGGGGGAGTTCAGGCAGTCCAACCCTCAACCCAAGAGGTAAGAGTATGGACAACTGGTTATCTGCTCTGTTCAAACTACTGGTCTTTCCCGGCTTCGGGTTTCTCTTTGTCTGTGCGCTGGCTTTCCAGTGGATTGACCGGTGGGTGGCGGCTCGCTTGCAGGGGCGCATCGGCCCCCCCTGGTTCCAGCCCTTGGCCGACTTCATCAAGCTGATGTCAAAGGAGGACACGTTGCCCACCGGCGCCCACGAGTTCGCCTGCGCGGCGCTGCCGGTGATATCACTGGCAGCAGTGCTGACTGCTGGCCTACACATTCCCGTGGCTGGGAAGGCTGCCAGCGTGTTCGAGGGCGACCTGATAGTCGTGCTCTTTCTACTCAGCATCCCTGCTCTGGCCTACTTCCTGGCCGGATGGCTCTCCGTCGGAGTCTACAGCATCATCGGAGGCAACCGCTCGCTGCTCCAGTACTTCGCCTACGAGGTGCCCTTTATAATGGCGCTCACTGGCCCGGCTATTCTCAGTGGCTCTTGGTCCATCTCGCACATCGCTTTGCAACAGTCGCAGACAGTCTGGATGGTGCTCGTGCAGCCGCTGGGCTTCCTGCTGGCTGTCGTGGGGCTGATCGGCAAACTGAAGCGGCCACCCTTTGACATTCCCAAGGCCAAGTCGGAGGTTGTCGCCGGCCCGCTGACCGAATTCAGCGGGCGCAAGCTGGCGCTGTGGCATCTCACGTTGGACATACAGATGGTCGTCGGAATCTTCCTACTAGTCAATATCTTCCTGGGGGGTAGCAGTCCGGGAACTATCTATCCGGTCAGTAGTCTAGGAGCTATCCCGGCAGTGATGGCCTTCGGCACAAAGGCCCTGGCCGTTCTGCTCTTGCTCTCCGTGAGTAGTGTGCTCTACGCCCGACTGCGCATTGACCAACTGGCGAACATCGGCTGGCGAGTGTTGGCACCGCTGGCACTGGCACAGATAATGGCGACGATCTTGATTGGAGCTGGATAGGTATGTCTCGTTTCCACTCGCTGATTTACATGCTGCCTGAACTGTGGCGCACGTTGCTAACCAAACCGA
>JAKLPW010000146.1 GCA_022013675.1 Anaerolineae bacterium
GATCCGCGCTGTTGCGGGCGGAGGAGCGCACGAAATCGGCACCATCGAACCAGGACCCTCCGCGCAGTACCTTGTATTCCTCTCCGAAGCGTGAGAACTCGTAGATGCTGCCCCTGTAAGCATCGTACCAGTCGGCGGTCCACTCCCAGGCATTGCCGGCCATGTCCATGACTCCGTAGGGACTGACACCATCAGGGAAACTCCCCACGGAAGTAGTGCCCTTGATTCCAGCCTCGTTGGAGTTACACTTGGCACTGTCGAAGTCATTGCCCCAGGGATACATGAGACCCTCGGTCCCTCGGGCGGCCTTCTCCCACTCGGCCTCTGTCGGCAGGCGCTTGCCGGCCCATTCGGCGTAGGCAACCGCGTCGTGCCAGGTGACCCAGTTCACCGGGTGATCTCCCTTACCCTCAGAATAGGCGCCTTCCTTCCAGTTGCGAGGAGCCTGATGGCCGGTGGCGTCTACGAACTCCTTATACTCAGCATTGGTCACCGGGTAGACGTCAATGTTGAAGGCATCAAGGAAGACCATCTGCTGCGGGGTTTCGTCCTCATTGTTGTCATCGCTCCCCATGACAAACTCGCCGCCGGGAACATAAACGGTGTTGGGCTTGTCCGATGGTGACGATGTGGGAGTACGTGGTGGGCGAGGGGTATTGGTAGGCCTGGGAGTGCTGGTCGGCGCTCCTTCTGGCGTTGGTGTGCTGGTGGTAGGCAACTCAACACGGAACGCCGTTGTTGGCGTGGCAACTGCTTCTGTAGCTGGCTGCGTAGTAGGAACCGCTGGGGCTGGTTCTTCTGTCGGCCCGCAAGCTACCAACATGACCAAAACGATCAAGCCAAGGACCACTACCTGGCGGATGAACCTCGGTGGACGCAGAGTCACTTTCATTGGACCCCTTCTCCTCTCAAATTTGATGATCTGGGATAAACCATGATGTTATTATAGCACAGTGCCGACAGAGGAGCAAAGCCAGGAGTTGGAGATAAGTCCGATTTCAGCGTGGCCAGAGTTGCTGTAGGTCCTCTGGCGCGCGCGAGCGCAGTACCGCCGTTTGAACCCACGCGGTGCGTGTGGAGTAGTATAGTCAGGCAGCAACCCTCTCGTGAGATCTCGCCCGCAGGCTCTTGCTAACTCTAAAGGCATCCTTTGGATCAGCCTTGCTTCTGTGAGCCTGGAGACCTGCAGGAGGGTGAGCATGACTACTTTGGAGTCGACCAGAAGCTGTGCTATACTCTGCTTCGGAAGTTACCTGTCACCTAACGCCTGGCAATTGCCTCAAACAACAGCACAGACGTACCCTCTTCTCTCCGTTCTCGGCACTGAGGACACATAGCACAGTCAACTTTGATCATCTTGACGAACTCGCCGGGATCCACGACATCGGCGACTTCCGAATAGTCTATATTGGTACGGGAGGAGTGTAATCCCTATGTTCAAAAAGAGCAGCTCCGCAAGGCTTGTTCTGATCCTCATGGCCATGATGAGCTTGCTGGTTGGGTGCGACCTCGGTGCGGAGAAGAGCTTCCGCGTAGCTTCCGATTGGAGCCGTGGGGCGACGGTCGGAACCAGTGCGCTGAGTAACCCGGTCAGTTTGTGCGTGGATGCCGGCGGCAGCCCCGTTCATTTGGCGTGGGTCACCGAAGGCGAGAGCAGCGAGCTGCTTCACTATGTACAGCTCAATGAGCGTGCCGACGTCGTCGTAGACCGGGACCTGGAGGTCCCAGCCAGACATCCCCACCGCCTGCAACTGCTTTCCGATGGCAGAGGAGGTACGCATCTCTTTTGGCAGGACTCCATCGAGGAGGCACTAGGTCTCTACTATATGCGGCTCACATCCGAGGGTCAACCAGCTTCCTATCCGATCCGCCTTTCCCCTGTCGATGTCACAGTTGGGTCTTTCTCTACGGGGCCGAACGCCCGTGGCGAGATCGAGGTCTTCTGGTCGAGCGAGAATGGCGATCATCCTGGCATATACAACATAATCCTGGATTCATGGGGATCGCTCGTCTCCCCCAACGCACTGATACGAGAGGGCGGCCATGATCCCCATTTCGCCCTGGCAGGTGATGGCACTCTGCATCTGACCTGGATGCAGAAGCCTTCCTATGAAGAGCATGAGATCTACTACAGCACCCTCAGTCCTGTTGATGCAACTTTTCAGGAGGCAACGCAGGTTGGTTTCTACAATGCCGGTACCGGGCAGGTTGGATATCCCCCGCGCATCGGCCTGACCAACGACACTGTGTACATCTTCTGGTCTGTGGAGAGGCGAGGCGGCGGTCTTACTCCTCCCGCAGCCGAGTCTTTCTACGTTGCATCGTCTAGGGGGGGGATGGAGTTTAGCCAAGCGAAGCTAATCGAAATCCCTCGCACGACCAACCCCAGCTACAGCCGGGTTGAGGGGGAGTTAAGCTACAGCGAGCTGGCAGCTCCCGTAGGGGGCACGGCAGCCGTCTATGCGAACAGTCCTTTCGTTTACCAGGTGGCTCTTGTCTCGCCGGATGGCCCCAAGCTGCCCGCCGCGTTTGCTACCCAGCTCAGCACCCGCAACCAGGATCTAATCCAGATCACGCTTACTATCTGGGCTGACGGCGCGATGGAGGGCTACCAAGTGGCTGCCAGGACGAGATCCATTTCCTTGCGTCCCGTGTTGGCCGTGGATTCGCTTGGCGATTTCCATCTGACCTGGATTGATACCGGTGGTTTCGGGAAATATCAGGTATACTATGCGACTACATCCCCTGAGGCGAAGGCAGTGCTCAATCGTATCACCACCAGGGACGTCTTCAGTGGGGTATTCAATGTACTGTGGGGTCTTGGGCAGGCAGTGAGCTTCTTCCCCGTGTTCTTCTTCTGGCTGCTTCCGCCCCTGGTATGGATCGCTGTTTTCAGTTACATCAGGGTGGATGATGACCTGACTCGTACACCATCAAAAGTAGCGCTAGGGATCGCGTTTACCATCTACTTCTTCACCAAATTCTTCGTGCTGCCGGCAGGGTTCATGTCCTACGTGCCCTTCATTGACCAGATACCACCGCCTTTCGACGAGTGGCTAATGATAGGCCTGCCGCTCATCGTTCTGGGACTGGCAATCCTGGGATCACTGCTTCATGCTCGCCGTTCCGAGACGAAGTCGCTTTTCGCGGCGTTCCTCGTCTTCGCGCTAATCGACGGAGTCGTCTCTCTGTCGATATACGTGCCTGCTTATCTGGGCGGCTAAGGTAGTGGTCAGAAGTTTCAGAAATATGCTGCCTGAAGTAGTCCACCCGAACCTGGGCCGGTTGGTCCTGGAATGGCTCCTGCCCAAGCAAAATCGGCTCTGGCAACGGCTCACGTGCGCGTCAGATACTCACCTGTGCGCGTGTCAACGCGGATGACATCGTCCGTACTGATGAAGAGTGGAACAGTGACCTTCAAGCCCGTCTCCGTGACGACCTCTTTCGTCGCGCCCGAGGCCGTATCGCCGGCGAAACCTGGGGGAGCTTCCACGACTGCCAGATCAACGGTGATGGGCATCTCGACATTGACGGGCTCGCCCTCATACAGTTCCAACTCTACCGTGACGCCCTCCTTGAGGTAGACCACCGAGTCTCCCAATACCTCGTCCGACAGAATAGGCTGCTCGTAGGTTTCCACGTCCATGAAGTAGTGGAGAGAGCCGTTACTGTACATGTACTGCACGGTCTGATGATCAAGGCGCACATCCTGAACCCTGTCGCCCGAGATGAAGTTCTTGCTGATGGTTCCCCCCGTGCGAAGATTGCGCAATTTCGTGCGTATGGTGGCGTTGCCCCGTCCGGTCTTGTGATGATCGTAGGAAAGGACGCGGTAGAGCACTCCGTCCAGTTCGAATGTCACGCCTTTACGTAGTTCCTGCACTCCAATCATAAGTATACCTCTCAGTCCCCTGCTCTGAAGATCGAACCTCACGCAGAATAGCCAGGCCGCGAACGCAAATAGCAGACATCCCGCGCGCCTTGGCGTGAGATGCTGTCGTTGCGCTCACAAAGCTCTCCTGACAGAGTTCGGCTCCATCTCGGATATGACCACTCCTGTACCCAATGGAGATTATAGAAGCGGATGCAAAGCTGTCAAATGAAGGAATAAAGGCGTGAAAACGTCCCCCTTGAGTTCCTACGAACCCCATGCTATAATACCCAAGCTCATTTGAGGTGTAGGCGACTCCGAATCCGCGTCTGTCTATGTAAGATCAACCATTCGTCTGGCCAATAGCCCCAGCACAAGGAGGTGCAGAGATGCCTGCTGTTGCGTGTGAAGTCACCATTCCTGATACCATCTGGTCCCCAGCCGAAACCCTCAGCGCTCGCATCCGGCGTCTGCGTGATCAGTTCTGGGATTTTTACCACCGGGAGTATACCAACGAGGTGCGCCCTTTCACCAGTGGCACTTCCTGGGACCGGGTCTACGCTCCCTGGAACTGGACCACAGCCCCGGAGATGATGATGTTCTTCGAGGGTGCCAAGGCTTATCTGCTGGCCGATGCGACTGAGGTGGAACTGCCGCCCGGGTTCTGGGACCAGCCGCTGGTAGTGCGGCGAGCCATCTTCTTCAAGCGGGTGCTAGAGGAGTACCTGCCGGTGCAGATCCTGGCAGGCGAACTGGTCGTTGGTTCTCATTTCTCGACCGCCCTCTCTCGCACGCTGACCCGCTCCGAGACCCGGCAGTTCGCTCGGATGGAGAAGCGCTTCATGAAGAAAGCGGAGCGGCTGAACCGGCTGGGAGTGGGGAACTGTGGCGCTGTACCGGGGCACCTCATCCCTGACTATCCACGCATCCTGCGACATGGCTGGCGGGCCATCCAGAGCGAGGCGGATGCCATCGCCAGCGACCCCGCTTCCACATCCGAACAGCGAGACCTGGCCCATGCCATCTCCATCTGCGCCGATGGCGTGCGGGCGCTGGCCGATAGATACGCGACCGAAGCTCAACGCCTGGCTGCCCAGGAGAGCGATCCAGTCCGCAAGGCCGAACTGGGTGAGATCGCTCGCATCTGTCGCAAGGTGCCCTGGGAGCCCGCCGAGACCTTCCCCGAATCCCTCCAGTCTCTCTGGTTCACCCACATGCTGGTGCTGGCCGCCGAGAGCTACCCGGGTCCGGGCGTCTCGCCTGGCCGGATCGACCAGTATCTTTACCCCTACTACAAAGGCGACATCGACGCCGGTCGCCTGTCCGTCCAGGAGGCCACGGAGTGGCTCCACTGCCTGTGGATCAAGCACAACTACGTCTACGACTTCCAGGGTTGGGTCGGCACCAATCAGGGCATCAACTCCTCCTTCGGCCAACTCATCACCCTCGGTGGTATTAGCGAGAAGGGGGAGGACGCCAGCAACGAACTGACTTACCTGATCCTGGATGTCATCCAGGACATGAACTTGCTGGAGCCCAAGCCCAATGTCAGGCTCCACGCCGGGACTCCTGAGCGGCTCCTCGACCGGGTGGTGGACATGGTCGCGGACACCCAGGGCAGTCCCTTCCTGCTCAACTTCGACGAGAACTCCATCGCCGGACTGCGCTGGCAGGGATTGCCAGAGAAGGACCTGTGGGATTATGCTCCCGTCGGCTGCCTGGAGAACACCTTGCAGGGCTGCGACCGCTCCGGCACGGTGGACGTCAACCTGAACATCGCCAAGGCCGTGGAGCTGGCCCTGCACGACGGCAAGGACGCGGCGACGGGCGAGCAGATCGGGCCGCGTACGGGTGATCCGAGGACCTTTGCTACCTTCGAGCAATTCTCCGCGGCCTTCGAATCGCAACTGAAGGCCCTGCTGGAAGCTCTCATCGCCGCCAACGACATCGCCGACACAGGTCGGGCGCGGTTCGAGCCGACGCCCTACGTGAGCGCATTAGTGGGTGGCTGCCTGGAGAGCGGAAAGGACATCACCGCGGGCGGGGCGCGATACAACTACATCACTGTGGAGGGCATATCCCTGGCCACTGCCGCCGACAGCCTGGCGGCGGTGAAGAAACTGGTCTACGACGAAGGAAGCATGAAGATGGGCGAGTTGGTACAGGCCCTGGATGCCAACTTCGAGGGGCACGAGGCCCTGCGCCAAACCCTACTCAACAAGGCTCCCAAGTTCGGCAACGACGACGCTTACGCCGATGAAGTGGCCCGCCAGATCAGCCAGTTTTGGACCACCGAGGCGTTCAAGCACGTCACTCCCGAGACTGGCAAGCAATATCGGGGCGGGTACCTCTCCTGGAACTATTGGGTCGGCTATGCCCCCACTACCGCCGCCACGCCTGACGGGCGCATGCGCGGCATGTTCCTGAGCAACGGGGTCTGCCCGGTCAACGGGTCCGACCGCCTGGGGCCCACCGCCGTGATCAAGAGTGTGGGCCACCTGGGGATGGAGACCGCCCCCAATGGCGCTTCTCACACCATGAGTTTCTCGCCTAGCCTGCTGGAGAGTCATGAGAATCGCCGCAAACTAGCGGCACTGCTGCGGGCCTACGGCCAGGTCGGCGGGACCTGCGTACAGCTCAACGTCATCAGCCCGGAGACGTTGCGGGCCGCGCAAGAGGACCCCGAGGCATACAGCAACCTGCTGGTACGCGTCACCGGCTACAATGCCTACTTTGTCATGCTGGGCAAGGAGATTCAGAACGAGATCATCGCACGCGAGAGTCACGCGCTGTGAGTGAGGAAATAACGCCGACCGGTACTACCTTCAACGTGCAGCGGTTCAGCACCGAGGACGGTCCGGGCATCCGCACCACCGTCTTTTTAAAGGGTTGCCCGCTCCGCTGCGCGTGGTGCCACAATCCGGAGGGGCTCTCCCCTCGGAAGGAGTTGATGTGGTACGACGTGCGCTGCATCGGCGCGCGCGATTGCCTGGAGGCCTGCCCCGTGGGGGCATTGGAGCTGACGCCTTCGGGAATGAGGATTGACCGCCAGCGGTGCGACGCCTGCGGGGCCTGCGTCCGGGCCTGCCCTGCGGGTGCTCTGGAAGTCATCGGGCGGGAGTGGACGGTGGAGGAGCTCCTCGCCGAGGTAGAGAAAGATACCGTCTTCTATGAGACCTCTGGCGGAGGTGTCACCCTTTCAGGAGGAGAGCCGATGGCTCAGCCTGAGTTTGTCCTGGCCCTCGCCCGTCTCTGCCACGTAGCAGGTATCCGCGTGGCGTTGGACACCTGCGGAGTGGTGGCCTGGGAGCGGTACGAGCGGGTCCTGCCACTGGTTGACCTGGTGCTCTACGATCTGAAGATCTTCGATGGTGAGCGCCACCGGGCCAGCACCGGTGTGCACAACGAGGCCATTCTCGAAAACGCCCGCCGCATCGCAGCTGCAGGAATACCGATGTGGATTCGCACGCCCGTCATTCCTGACCACACTGCCGACGCGGCCAACATTGCCGCCCTGGGCGATTTCATCGCCGCCCAACTGCCGACGGTCCAGAGATGGGATTTGCTGGCCTACACCAACCTGGGGCAGCCCAAGTACCACCGCCTGGATCGGCCCTATGCCCTGGAGGGGGTGTTGCTCTTGACCCCCGCTGAAATGGAGGCCCTCCACACCGTCGCGCTCCAACGAGTGCCCGTGGCGGTCTGGTCCGGGGCGGTGCGACGCGGCGCGACGCGGCGCGACGCGAAGAACACGTAACGAGCCAGTAGCAAGAGGGTATTGAAAGAGAGACTTCGGA
>JAKLPW010000147.1 GCA_022013675.1 Anaerolineae bacterium
ACAAAAAGAGCCAGCTCTCCGCGCCTGGAAAGCTGGCTCTGCGCAATCATCCTTGACTACGACGCAACCGAAACTACCCAGACCTGCGGCCCGGCACCTCGTTTGCTCGTCGCCTGATACGTCCTATACGCTCGCTCATCTCGACATCCCAAAACGGACAGGGCTGTCCATGACAACCCCCTTACTCGACCGGAGTGTATCACACATTGGCACCCCTGTCAATTTCTCGCTGCCCTTCAAGTCGCCACCAGATGAATCGCCCTATTCACCCAACGCCACCGCCAACCACGGGCTGATCTCCTGTTCAACTCTCGACCCTCAGACTTTCGCCGACGACCTGCCAACAGAAATCACTCTTGACATAGCACGACCAATCTGTTATTCTATCTATACCATCCACAGGGAAGTCCCTTTGAGTCCCTATTCCGTCGGCCCCTCGCACGCTGGTAGGGGATCCACTAGCGAATACGGTCATAGCGCCAGAAAGTCAAACCAAAGGAGGAGATAGGGAGATGCCGGATCAAAACGATCTTCAGATGTCGGAAGAGGAGAAGCTTTCAGATCTTCGATCATTCATCCTCAAACGCTGGGCCCTGTCCGAAGCGTTCGGGGGACAAGTTCCATGGACACGGGAGGTTACCCGCTGGCACGAACTGGTGTTCTGCATCCTGGCTAGACTGGGGCAGCCAGAACTGGACGAGAGCATGGCCCGTAGCCTGACTAACACGCTGGCCGATCTCGCCATGCTGGACATCGAGACTCTGGCCGCAGCGACAGCAGGGAACGACACCCCCAACTTCACCAATCCTAACCTGGATCTAATGAGGCGTATCCTTGAACGCGCGGGGTTGCCCGCAAAGAAGGCCAAGGTCGTGGCCACAACGATCTTCGATGCGGCTTACAGCCTGGACGAGGAAAGCGAGGGCAGAGTACAGAACTACTTCCGCTTCTACGGCGATCTCATGCTCGAGAATATCGACAGGCACTTCCACTTCAGCGCCATGGATGATGAAGATGCCCTCCACGTCTTCACCCGCTGGCTGCAAACCGTGCTCAACATGCCAGCCGATTTCTCGGACCCCATCGTTGAGAGTCTGGCCGACCAGTTCGATCTTGATGAAGACGATGTGATAGACGTCGTGGATGAACTCGATCTGAACCTGGCCTGCCTCCGGGACATCGTGGGCGGCACCTTTGAAAACGAGGAGGGGTAGGGTGTATATTTCCACCACCACAACCAGGTAGGATCAGGCAAACACCCAGCACCGGATCTTCAGGCCGGCGCGGCGATACGCCACGCGTAGGAGTCCCACTATGAACCACAGAGAAAGAACCCTCGCCTCCCTTCGCCACCAGGAACCCGATCGAATCCCCATTGACCTGGGAGGCACCGGCGACAGCACCATCGCGGCCATGGCGTACCAGACCCTGAGAAAAGAGCTAGGACTGCCCCCCTCCACCACCCGCGTGCTCGACGTCTACCAACACACAGCCCTGCTCGACGAAGACCTGCGCCAGGTGCTGGGAGTTGACGTCGTGCCGGTCTTCGACGAACCGGTCGAGTGGCGGAATGGCACTCTCGCGGATGGCTCCCCGGCCGAGTTCCCGGCCAAGTTCCTGCCAGAACTCGAGCCAGACGGCTCCCAGGTAGTCCGTGACGCGGCCGGCAACGTCGTCCTCAAGATGCCCAAGGACGGCCACTACTTCGACCCCATCTACTCCCCCCTGGCCAACGCCACCAGTATAGCCGACATAGACGAGTACCTGGACCAAATCGAGGATTACGACACGCCCGCCCACCTGGACAAAAGCTACGAAGAAATGGCCCAGAAAGCCAAGGAACTGCGCGAAACCACCGACTACCTGCTGGTGGGGTTCTTTGGCGGACACGTCCTCCAGGCTGGACAGTCCCTCCGGGGGTGGGAGGCGTTCCTGATGGACCTGGTGACCAACAAGAAGTTTGCCCACGCTCTGATGGAAAAGCTCACCGAGGCGCACCTGAGACGCTTCCAGCGCTACGCATCTACCGTAGGGCAATTCGTGGACGTCATCCACTTCGAAGAGGACTTGGGCATGCAGGATCGCCCCCTGATGCGACCTTCACTCTACCGGGAGATGGTCAAGCCCTATCACAAAGAACTCTTTGCCTACGCCAAGTCTCATTGCGATGCCTACATCTTGCTACACACCGACGGTGCTGTCGCGCCGTTCATTCCCGACTTCATCGAGATGGGAGTGGATGCCGTGAATCCCGTGCAGGTCTCCGCCGCAGGCATGGACACGAAGTTGCTCAAGCGGGAATTCGGTCGTGATATCACCTTCTGGGGCGCGGGCTGCGACAGCCAGGCCATCCTACCCTATGGAACTCCCCAGGAGGTCGCCGACGAGGTCAAGCGCCGCATAGACGACCTGGCCCCCGGCGGAGGCTTCGTGTTCAGTCCCATCCACAACGTGCAGACCGGCGTGCCACCGGAGAACATCGTGGCCATGTTCAGGACGGCACGCGAGTACGGCGTCTATCATCGGTAGGACACATTCGCGCTTGTCGACGGGGGAGAGCACCCCCGAGAGGGTTCGAATCCCCGTCGCGGCCCGTTTCAGCTCAGACGAGTATCTCACGCTAAGGCGCAAAGGTCGCCAAGAGCCTGAAGCAGACCTTGATGGGACGCGGACTCACACAGATCGGCCAGCGCGCCAGGGCCACCACCCGCCGCCCGGACATGGAGTAGCCAGACAATCGAATCTGTCGCGAGAATCCCAGTGCCTGCGGGCACTTCTCAGCTTCAGACAGGGCTTTCAATCCCTGGGCCTGACAACCTTCGCATGCACCCCGGCCTCTCCATCCGTTGCGTATTGATCTGACCTGTGATATACTTCCTCTATCCTCCACGAGGAGCATCCTCCACGAGGAGCATCCTCCACGAGGAGACGTGGCGGGAGAGGACGAGGAATGACTGACTCGGAATCCACACGAGAGAAGACAGAAACTGTCGCCGATGATGCGGCCGGCCCAATGCGCCACCGGCTGGGCAAGCTCGACTCGCGCCAGGTGGCTGCGTGGCGGGCAATGACACGAGCACAGCGCCTGGAGTTGGCCTTCCAGGCCTACCAGTTCGCCCTGGATGCTGTCCGGACCACCGAGAAGCAACGACACCCCGATCTGTCGCCGGAGGAACTGGCCTGGCGCGTCACTCGGCGTATGCAGGGGGATCAGAAGCTGGGCAGGTGAAAGCCATGGAGCAAGTAAGGGATTACGAACTTAAAGCTTTCTTCACCTACATGATAGCGGTGTTGGAACGGCTGGATATCGCGTACATGGTAGTAGGTGGCTTCGCGGCCATTTTCTACGGCCAGCCCAGGCTGACCATCGACGTGGATATCGTGGTCGATATGAAGCTTCACCACATCAATCTCTTCGTGGCCGCTTTTCCCATTCCGGACTACTACGTGAGCGAAGAAGGCGTACGCGACTCCCTGCAGCGACGTTATCCTTTCAACGTCATACAGCCGAAGACAGGGGCAAAGGTGGATCTGGTGCCGCTGCCCCGTGACCCGTTCACCAGAGCAGCGTTTGGGCGACGCCAGCGTCTGGTGTACGACGAGGCGGGACATTCGGGGATGTTCATCACGCCGGAGGACATCATCGTCGCCAAGCTGGTGGCACACCGGGAGACAGGATCGGATAAGCATCTGCTGGATGCACAAGGGGTACTGGTGATACTGTGGGGGGAGCTGGATCTCAACCTGATCCGCCGACGTGCTCGCTCGGCCGGGGTGATGGAGCTGTTCGAGAGATTGTTGGCGGCAGCTCGTGAAGAGATCGAGGAGTGAATGGATCGTGCCAGCCTACACGGTGGCATCCTGGCCCAAAGAGTAAATGTACAATGACGAGGTGCTCAACCCGTAAGATGCTAAGGTAGCGCAACCAGAAAAAGGGAGAAACTATGCTGTACTCTTGTACCATGGAATCGAATCTATAGTCTAGTCATTGTCCCCTATTCCTCTATTCTACTTGAAAACAGTGCATCAGCAGCCCCTGTTTCGGACTCTTGAATTGCATCTTGGCGTGACATCGCAGAAGCTCGAGTCCCTTCCACTGTGCGTGCGGCTAGCACAGGGGGAGGGTTAGGGAGGGGGCCAAGCTGATGCCGGAATTGGACAGAGCTGAACGCGGACGAACACGGATCGGCCAACACGTCAGGGCCACCGCCCGCTGCCCGGACACGGAGTGGCCAGACTAGCGAACGTGTCGTGAGAATTCCAGTGCTTGAGCCTCCCCCCCGTGATGTGTACGGGCCCGTTCAGTTTACGGGGTGGATTGAGGGGGGGCCTCTTCAATCTCACGCTAAGACGCAAAGGTCGCCAAGAGCCTGAAGCAGACGTTGATGGGACGCGGACTCACACAGATCGGTCAGCGCGTCAGGGCCATCGCCTGCCGCTCGGACACGGAGTGGCCAGACTAGCGAAGGTGCCGCGAGAATCCCAGTGCCTATGGGCACGCTTTCGACCCAGATTCAGACAGGGCTTTCAATCCCTGGTCCGGTGACTCCGCCAGTTGCATACTGAGGCGGGTGATGGTATACTCCTTGTGATCATCCAAGTACAGATGCCTTGGCGCTGTTGCCCAGCCCCAGGCCGACGCATCGGGACGACGGTGCAGCGTCGGCGCAAAGGTGCAACGAGGTAAGTATGGACTTCACCCCCGGTCAGCGGATCAAAGCGCCCTTCCTCTCGGCTCCAGCAATCGTGAAGGCCTTCGAGCCGCGCTCCGGTTACTATCGTCTGGAGATCGTTCTCCAGGATGCTAGCCACACCTATCAGACCCTGCGCATCACCGACCAGCAACTGGCCCAGATCCAGCTCGACGGCCAACTTGGTCTGAGGCAAGTGGATAACCCCGAGGACCTGTTCCTGCTCATAGAGGCCCATCGTCTGCGCCTGGCCTACCAGTTCGACCCCCAACTGGCAGTCAGCGTCAGCCAGGTCGATCCCCTTCCCCACCAGATTGAAGCAGTCTATCACTACGTCCTGCCCAATCCCCGCGTCCGTTTCCTCATCGCCGACGACCCGGGTGCGGGCAAGACGATCATGGCCGGGCTCATCCTCAAGGAGCTGATCTACCGCCACCTCGTCCGCCGCGTGCTCATCGTCGTGCCCGGCCATCTCAAGTACCAGTGGCAGCGGGAGATGAAGGAGAAGTTCGGTCTCTCCTTTGCCATCATCGATCGGGGCATGATTAACGCCGCCTGGGCCGAGAACGTCTGGCAGGAACGCGACGACTGCATCACCTCCATCGACTTCATTAAACAGGAGGAGATTCGTCAGTCTCTGCGCAGCGTGCGTTGGGACCTGGTCATCGTCGACGAGGCCCACAAGATGAGCGCCTACGCCTACATCGGGCGCGACCGGACCAAGATCGACAAGACTCAACGCTATCGGGCGGGAGAGATCCTCTCCCAGCAGACCGAGCACATGCTCTTTCTCACGGCCACGCCCCACCGGGGCGATGAGGAGAACTTCCGCCTATTCCTCGACCTGCTCCGCCCGGGCTTCTTTGCCCGGCCCGACCTGCTCAAGGAGTCCATCGTCAAGGGGGACAACCCGATCTTCATCCGCCGCCTCAAGGAGGACATGCTCACTTTCGACGGCAAGAAGATCTTTCCCCCGCGTCACGTACAGACCATCAGCTTCCGGCTTACGCCCGAGGAGTTAGCGCTCTACAACGAGGTGACCCACTACGTCCGCGACTACTTCGATCGGGCCAAGGAAAACCGCAGCATCTCCTTCGCATTGATGATCCTCCAGCGGCGTCTGACATCCAGCGCTCACGCCATCTACCGCTCCCTGCAGCGGCGCAAGGGGCGCATGGAGGAACTCCTGGAGCTGCCCGATAAAATCCGCGAGGAGCGCGAGGACTATATGCGAGCCCGGAGTCTCACGGCAGAGGAGATCGAGGACCTCCCGGAGGAGGATCGTGCCCTCATAGAGGAGCGCATTTCGCACCTGACCATCGCCCAGAACATAGACGACGTGAAGGCAGAGATCGAGCAGCTCGATGGGCTCATCGCGCGCGCCCAGGTGGTCCTGGGGCAGGAGATCGAGAGCAAACTGGTCGGTCTGCGCGACAACGTGTTGACCCATCTCAACGGCCGCAAGCTGCTCATCTTCACCGAGTTCAAGGACACCCTCAACTATTTGGCAGGCGATGGCAAGCAGGGACGGCCGTTAGGCAAGCTCCACGAGTGGGGCTACGACGTGATCACCATCGACGGCTCCATGGGCATGGACGCCCGCATCGCTGCCGAGCACGCCTTCCGCGATCGCGCCCAGATTCTGGTGGCCACCGAGGCCGCGGGCGAGGGCATCAACCTCCAGTTCTGCTCGCTGATGGTAAACTACGATATCCCCTGGAACCCCAACCGCCTGGAGCAGCGCATGGGGCGCATCCACCGCTACGGCCAGGACCGCGAGGTGTTCGTCTGGAACATGATCGCCCAGGACACCCGCGAGGGCCAAATCCTCTTGCGGCTCTTCGAGAAGTTGAACAAAATGCGAGAGGCCCTGGGCGACCGTGTCTTCGACATTATCGGCGAGATCTTGCCCGGCACCCGCCTCGACGAGCTCTTGCGGGACGCCATCTTCTCGCAGCGGCGCATGGAGGAAATAGAAGGTTTCATCGAAGCGGTAGATGAGGTCTCACTGCGACGCACCCTGGAAGAGGTCTTTCTCACCGGCCTGGCCACGCGCCACATCGACTACGCCGCCCTGCGCAGGGAATCGCTGGAGGCGGAAGAAAACCGCCTGGTGCCCGAGTACGTGGGCGACTATTTCCGGCGGGCCATGCGCAGGCTGGGCGGCTCTGTGAAGCCTCGAGGGGAACTGTTCACCGTGGACTCCGTGCCCTACGACGTACGTCGCTGGTCGGAAGACTATGGCTTCAAGACCACCTACGGCCAGATCTTCCGCGAGTACCGGCACATCACCTTCGATAAGCGGCTGGCCCGGGCCCATCCCCAGGCAGAGTTCGTGGCCCCCGGCCACCCGCTGCTTGAGGCGGTCAACGAGACAATCCTGGCGGAGTTCGATGGCGGCCAGGAAGCCTATGGGCTCTACGGCGATCCTCAGGGACGTTACCAGGGGGTGCTCTGGTTCCTGGAGGGCGCTGTGGAGGATGGGACCGGGCGCCCGGCTGGCAAGCGGGTCTTCTGCCTCTACCATGCCGCTGACGGTGGCATCCGCGCTATTCACCCTGCCATCCTCTGGGACCTGGAGCCTCTCATCGAGTCCGATCTGGCCCCTGAACTGCTGGCCTTGCTCCAGGGGCAGGCGGACGTGGCGGACCACGCCATCGTAGAGGTGCTCTTCCCCTACCGGACCGAGATTGCCGAACGCCGTGAGCACGAGGCCGAGATCAAGGCCCGCTATGGCCTGCGCTCGCTGGACTATCTCATTCAGGAGGCCAACCAGAAGATCCTGGATTACCAGCTCCGCCAGGCATCGGGTGAGAACCTGGACCTGCCGCTGCTCAACGAGCAGCGCAACCTGGACGCCTTGCGTGCCCGGCGGGAAGGGTTGGAGGAGGAGATTCGCCTGGATCGCCACCTGACCGTGGGCGAGCCCCGCTTCCTGGGAGCGGCGGTTGTCATGCCAATGCCCGCATCGGGTGAGATAACATATCCGGAGGGTGGGAAGACGCCGGTCGAAATCGGCATGCGAGAGAAGCCCGATGTCCCCTACACGACAGGCGGCGGCATGGCCCGCGACGAACGGGCCGAAGCCGTGGGCATGCAGGTGGCCATGGCCCGCGAGCGAGATCGAGGCTGGCAGCCCGAGGACGTCTCCGCCGAGAACCTGGGCTTCGACGTGCGGTCCATTTGCTACGACGAGGATGGCACATTTACCGACGTGCGCTACATCGAGGTCAAGACCAGGGCGCGGAGCGGTGCCATCCGGCTGTCATCCAACGAGTGGAAGAAGGCGAGGCACTTCGGCGAAAAGTTCTGGCTCTACATCGTAACCGAGGCAGGGACTGATCAGCCGGAGCTACACCACATTCAGGATCCGAGTGCGCAATTCCAGGAGGGGGAGGATATCTTCGCCACCGGGTTCATCGTCCAGGAGGAGACGTGGCGGGAGAGGACTAGGAATGACTGATACGGAATCCACACCAGATAAGACAGAAGCTGTCACGGACGACGCTGTTGGTCCAATGCGCCACCGGCTGGGCAAGCTCGACGCGCGCCAGGTGGCCGTCTGACGGGCAATGACACTAGCACAGCGCCTGGAGTTGGCCTTCCAGGCCTACCAGTTCGCCCTGGATGCTGTGCGGACGACCGAGAGGCAACGACATCCCGATCTTTCGCCGGAGGAACTGGCCTGGCGCGTCACGCGGCGGATGTAGGGGAATCACAAGCTGGGCAGGTGAAGGCAATGGAGCAGGTGATACTGTGGGGATAGCTGGATCTCGACCTGGTCCGCCGCCGTGCTCGCGCGGCTGGGGTGATGGAGCAGTTCGAAAGATTGTTGGCGGCAACACGGGAAGAGATCGAGCAGAGAGTAAGTTTCCGGGCTTGCAGCCGCACCAGGGCTATTCGGCTTTCGGCCAATGATCGCTCGGCGTCGCTGCGATTAAGGAATACGGCTCGCCACTTCGGGGAGCAGTTCTGGCTCTACGTTGCCACAGACGCCAATACGGACGAACCGCAATGGCACCGCATCCACGATCCGGCCACCAGGTTCTGGATGGAAGAGGAAGTCATGGCAACGGGGTTCATCATCGAAGAAGAGCAGTGGCGTTGACGAAAAACGAGATGGCTCAGAGAGATTCACGACCCTAGACTCAGTTTGGTCGGGGTACCCATTCACTAGGACCATGTCTTCACACAACATGGTCTTGGCAAGCTCTATCATTCAAAGTCTCTAGGTTGCACCTGTTGAGCAATAATAGTGTGGGGTCGGAAATTGTCTCGACTACTGAGCATGGAGCGACACAGGAGAAATCGCAATGGCTAAGGTCGAAATAATGGATCTGACGAAGGCATGCCCTCTCTTCCCTGAGGGTCCAGTGAATGAAATACCCCGAGATCATGTCCTGAACGGAATTGATGACTATCTGAATCGAGGCATTGTTGCGGTGATAGTTGAGGGGGACCCGGGAATTGGAAAGACCACGCTCCTCACACAGTTCGCGCGAAGGCACTGCGATAAAGTGTTCTCCCTTTTCATCAGACCAGTAGGGATGTCTCGTAGTACTGTCATCTTGCGGTATTGCTTGTGCAATCAGATTGAGTGGGTGCTGCGCGGCAAGGAACTGCAAGGTATCAGCCAGGCTGATCTTGCCTATCTACATAATGGAATCCTTGCGCTGCAGAAGAAGACTAAGCGAACCAGGATTGACTACGTATTTGTTGTTGATGGCTTGAGCGACCTAGAAGATGCTGTGCAGAATGAGGTGCTAGGTATTCTCCCGATAGGGCTACCGGGATTCCGATTCATCATCAGTGGTAACGTAGATAGCTTGCCCAGCTCGCTCAAAGCCACAAACTACAGGACATACCTGCCAGTGGGTTTTAATCTGGGAGAAACAAAACGGCTTTTTGCCGATCTCAAAATTGGTAATGAACACCTTGAGGAGTTTTTCCGAATCACCAAGGGAGTCCCAGGGCACCTTGCGGACATTCGACGCATGCTTGAGTCAGGCGTTCAGGCATCACGTATTCCCGACAAGCTGGAGGATCTGTATCAGTTCGAATGGAACAGCGTTGACGGGAGACCGGATGATATTCTGGGCCTCCTTGTGTTCTCGTTAAGCCCACTCACTATTTCGGACCTTGCACGCATTACGTCTGGATGCCCGGATAAGATCGATGCGCAGATCTGTGAGGTTTCCTTCCTGCACGTATCAGAGAACGATGGCGTGGTCAGTTTCACATCCGAGAGATTCAAGACCTTTGCCAGGGAGAGACTCCGGATGGGAGAGGAGCAGGCGCGGAATCAGTTAATCGAAGACTTGCTGGCAAACCCAGATCGGCTAGAGGCCATCACACACCTTCCAGCCTACCTTGGGCAATCAGGGCAATTCCCTCGATTGTTGGATTACCTCTCTTCGGAGTATTTCAATCGCGTGATTGAGCGTACCCAATCCCTGATGTCTGTGCGGACCAGCGCAGAGTGTGGACTTCAGGCAGCAGTCCACGTCGGGAATGAGGGGGATATCCTGAGATTCGGTCTCCAGAAGGCCATGATCTCCGAACTCAATCGTACGGCAGTATGGCAGTCAGAGATCGAAGCCCTCTCAGCACTCAATGATTTCGATCGAGCCGTTGTTTTAGCGCAGAGTGCAATCTTGAAGGAGGATAGGCTGCACATGCTCGCCCTGGCAGCGCGGTCAAGATTCGAGCAGGGGTTGGCGCCAGACCCGGAGGTCTTTGAGCAGATTAGGACACTACATAGCCAAGTTGACATGCGGAGCCTTGGCGACAGAGCAGTCCAAATAGCCTCTGCGCTAGTTTGTGTTGATCCAGAGACTGCTGTTCAGATAGTGGAAGCTACAGCTGGCGAGGACTCAGGTGGTCGCTCCCTTGACTTGGCCCTCGCTCGCATCACGATAGCCTCATCACGACGCCGCAGCGCATCTACAAGCAATGAGGTCATAGACAGCATCAGCACCAGGGTCAGTGATCCAGTAGTACAGGGATTCATCACGGCAACGTCAGTACTATTGGGGGACTATTCGGCCAGCCAGGTGGTTGAGAAGTCCAAGACTCTTCGCACGACAGAGGAGCAGCTGTTCCTGCTCCGTGAGTGGACAAAGCTGAATCGGAGGCGACCCGATGCTCCGGTGGCTGCAAACCGCGCGTTGGATATGATCATTTCTGCAACAGAGTATGCGCCCAATGCGCGCGTATATTGTGATATTGCTGCATGTCGGTGAGTTAGTCAAGAGGTGTCGCCTTTTTTACGGGGGCAGTTTTCGGCCCCACCCACGAGTAACACGGATAATCGGATACATCAGGTAAATGGTTGGCGATAAGCTCCTCCAGTGTGAAAGTGTGCGCGCCGGGATCGGCACGGCGGGCCGCCAGGGTCGCGGCTTTCAGCGCAGCTCGCTCAGCCAACAATCGTGGGCCCTGCCCGGAGTGAACTTGGCTGGTAGTGAGCATGTTGAGACGGGTGTGCGGATGCACGTCATTGTACCACGGGTAGAATTGGCTGAAATAGTCTTCCGCTTCAGATTGGTCAGCAAAATAGCCTGGGAAAGCGGGCAGGGTCTTGACCGTGGCGAAGTGCGACTCGATGTACGGGTTATCATTGGGCGTGCGCGGTCGGCTGAACAGTTGTGGGATGCCGAGTTTCTGGAAGTAGGTGACGGTCGAGCGCGAGCGCATCTGGGAGCCGCGGTCACTGAGCGACTTGGGCCAAGTTTGAGCGGGTTGATCCAGCAGGCCTTCGTTGATCAAGCCGTGATCCCACAAGGTCTGCACCTCATCGCTGATCAACTGGGTGCTGATGCGCCAGGCGATGTTTTTACGGCTCCAATGATCGAGCAGACTGTACAAGTACAAGAAGATGCGTGGCTCCCGAGTATGCAGATAGGTGATGTCCCAATCCCACAGTTGGTTGGGGCCGTTGACCCAGTCTGTGTCGGGTGCGGTCCGATTCCGACCCTGGACGACTTGCCGCCCGCGTGGGCCATTGCAGTTCAGCGCTCGTTCGTACTGCCAAACGGCCACATGCGACACATACGTAGGTACGGGGCCTGTATGCAAGGCCAAAGCCAGTTCCCGACAACTGGCATCGGCGTGTTTCGGCGACTGGATCAGCGCGATGACAACCGCCGCCTCGCTGGCCGTGAGGGCATTATACGGACGGGGCCGACTCCCAGCCGGCGGCGCGGCGGCCAGGGCCGGAAGAGGCTGGACCGAAGCCTGCCAACGCTGAACGGTGCGCGGCGACAGACCCAGCACTTCGCAGGCCTGCTTGGTGAAAAGTCCATCGGCTTTGGCTTCAGCGATCAAACCCAGAATCACTTGGCGTTCCTCCGGCGGGAGCCTTTGGCCTGGGATCGGGAACGTGACTCGGCACGATCTTTTTTTTCGAGCAAGGCAAACGACACACCCAACTCCGCCAAGGCGCGCGTCTTCTCGGCCAACTCTTCTTCGAGTTGCTGGGCCCGTTCTGGCGAGAGATCCGTCGGCTGGCGCCCATGCCGAGATTGGGCTTTCAGCCCAGCCAGGGCGGAACTCTCCACCACGCGCTCGATAGCTCGCAGATCATCCAGGTGCACCCCGTATTGGCGCAAGATCTCGCCCAGCGGTGCATCGGCTGAGCGTGTCGCCAAATACAACTCGAACTTGCGGGCAGCGGTCAAACGTAGACGACGTTCAGTTTTCGACATGGTTAGATTTCCTTTCGGGTGCCATTTGAAGCCAGTGTGGTCGGTGGCTGCGCTGTCGAAAGTGCTGCCTTGTGGACAGCCTACCGCTGCCCACAAGCCTGGACAACGCTCCACGTTGCCCACACTTCCCACAGCGCCTACCACTACGGCTGCCTCCATTAGTCTACCACACTTCTCAAATAGTACTCCAAAAGGCGACACCTTTTAGCTTAACACAGGG
>JAKLPW010000148.1 GCA_022013675.1 Anaerolineae bacterium
TCATCGAGACCAGGTTCTTGCCAATATCGTGGAGATCGCCCTTCACGGTGCCGATGACCACGCGACCGGAGGAGATCATGTCGCCGTCAACGAGGAGAGGCTTCAAGAGAGCCAGGCCGCCTTGCATGGCGCGGGCGGCGATGAGCATTTCTGGCACGTAGAACTCATTGCGAGCAAAACGGTCGCCCACCTCAGCCATGGCAGGGATCAGTTGATTCGTGATAATGTCCCCTGGGTGCACGCCCTCGGCCAAGGCCTGTTCGACGAGTTCCTTCACCTTGGGAGCATTGCCAGCTATCGTGCTGTTATAGATTTCCTTCAAGTCCATCTTGGTTGATTCCTCCTTGAGTATTGTGATAAAACGCGTGCGGCTATCTGAAGGTGTACCATTACTGTAGGAGAGCTCTGAAGAAATCCGATCTCACACAGACCCGACACAATGAATAGTACCACCTGCCTCATGCACCGCAATCCTGTAGTATCCGACTTCTCGCAGACGGGACTTTTGCAGCACCTTCCTAGACGGATGAGCCAGTGAGATAGGGTGAACGGCCTCCCCGCCACGCTCTAGGAACTGTTCCCGTACCGGCCGTACCGGGCTATCGCGTCTCGCATAGCCAGAACGTTCTCCAACTTACAGTACGAGGTAATGGTGTTGGCGCTGGAGATGATGTATCCGCCACCTCGACCCACTTGTTCGATCCGGTCACGGACTTCTGCCTCGACTTCGGCCGGCGTTCCCCTGGTCAGTGTGTAATGCAGGTCGATGTTTCCTACTAAGCACAGACGGTGGCCGTAACGTTGCTTCACCTCATTGATGTCCATGGGTCCCGGCTCGATAGGATGCAGCCCGTTCATGCCCAGGGTCAACAGATCGTCCAGGATGGGCATCAGGTTGCCGTCGCTGTGGTGAATCCAGGGCAAGCCAGTAGCGTGGATGGCGTCGGCCACTTTCCTCAGATGGGGCAGGAAAACCTCTCTGAACACCTGGGGGGAAAACATGGGCCCCGTCTTGTAGGCCAGATCATCGAGAGACCAGACGAAGTCCACCCCCACCGCGGGCAGCCGCTCTACCACCTGGATCGTCCAGTTGGTGTAGCGCTCGAGGATGGTTTCCACCAAACCCGGGTAATCGAGCAAAGCGTAGGAAAAGCCCTCCAAGCCCATGCTCATCAGCGTGGGAGAGGCTCCCAGCCGAATGCGTGCTCCGAATGCGTACTGGCCCCGGTTGGCGTCGACGAGCCGCTTGGCTTCATCGTAGAAGGCAGGATCGGTAGGGTCAGGAAACTTCATACGGGACAGATCATCGGGCGAGGCCAGCATGGGATGTTCGATGAACTCATGGGCACTCGTCTGCCCGGTCTCGACAAAAAGAGGCGGCAGGAAATCGACTGTTATGCCGTCGAGGCCAAGTTCGGCGGCCAGCTCAGCTGGCGTGAAATCATCTCGGCCCATGATCTGCACCTGCATCTCCCAATCGATGCCCGCTTCCATGAAGGGCACCCGGTCGGGCTGCTGCACTGCCAAGGCGGTCAGAACTCTTTCGCGTGATATCATCGCTTATCTCCTACTCGCTCGCGACTGTTCATCTGATTGTCTTTGTACCCTGGGCGCTTCCACGATCTGCTATCCACCCCACAGACGGCGTCACCAAACTGCCATCCACCGATAGAGACCTCCCCCGACTCGCTCTACCGCGTCAGATCATCAAATCGCCGCCATTGATATCGATGGTAGCCCCGGTGATGTAGGATGATTCCTCAGAGCAGAGAAAAACTACCAGGTTGGCTTCATCCTGGGCGGTACCCAGGCGACCCAGGGGGATATTCTGCCGTTCCTGCTCCATGTGTTCTGGGGTGGACATCTCGCGCACCATTTCCGTGTCCATACTGCCCGGCGCAATCGCGTTGACGTTGATATTGTACGGCGCGGTCTCACGAGCGGTATGGCGCGTGAGACCCAGGACGGCTGCCTTCGAGGTGGTATAGTGCGCCCCACCGAACGTGCTGGTGCTCCGCCCCGCCGACGACGAGATGTTGACGATTTTGCCGCTGCGATTGGCCTTCATAACTGGCAACACTGCCTTGGTACACAGGAACACGCCCGTCACGTTGACGGCCATCATCAACTCCCACTCGTCGAGGGGAATAGTCTCCAGCGGACGGGTAGCGCGAAGGATGCCTGCGTTGTTGACCAGGATGTCAACTGTCCCATACTCTTGGATGGCAAGAGCTACCATGGCCGAGACGTCGCTCTCGTAGGAAACGTCTCCCACATAGGCCACGGCTTGCCCCCCAGCAGTCCTGACCTCCTCCACGACCTGCTGCGCTAGTTCGGCACGAATATCGTTTACCACCACTCTCGCGCCCTGTGAAGCAAGAGTAAGGGCTGTGGCCTTTCCCATGCCCCTACCACTCCCGGTCACTATGGCCACCTCCCCATCGAAACGTCTGTGGATCACTGAATCCTCCTCTTTTCTCTCACGGAGTCCCGTCTCCTGTCTGAAGCATGGCTCCGGAAGTGGAACACCAAAGCACTTACCACTGTGAAAGCACCGATCAAGATGAAGGCTGCTGCCAGAGAGAACTTGGTGGCGACCAAACCTAGCAATGGAGGGCTGAGGACATTCGCAATACCCCAGGCAACGGCGATCAGCGCAATTGCGAGCGACCGGTCATCCCCCTCGGTGGCGTCAGCCGCCACAGTGTATATACCCGGTATGCGTAGCCGGTCGGCCCCATCACCAATCGACGCAGTCAAGGCCAGAAGAGAGGCGGTACCCAGAAATGGCGTTGCCATCAACGCAAGCCCACCAAGGGCCCAGCCCAGTAAAGTAGCCGATAGTGTACCGATCCGCTTGGCCAAGGGGCCGAATCCGAAACGAAAAAGCACGCCGGCACCCGCCATACAGGCCGTGATGACGCCAATCA
>JAKLPW010000149.1 GCA_022013675.1 Anaerolineae bacterium
CCACCGCGCAGGGTCGATCCCCGCCTCGATGGTCTTCAACTCGATCCCCAACTCCGCCTTCGCCTGCTCGGCACCCCGCTGAGCCGAATCGAAGAACGACTTGTCACCCAGTACACCGTTGATCAGAAGCAACACCTTCAGCGACTTCTCCGGAGCCTTGGTTGGAGCCGCTGGGACCTTCGTTGCCACTGCAGGGGCCTTGGTTGGTTCAGGGGCGGGCTTGGGCGCACACCCAAACAGCATCGTACTCAACAGAACTACTACTAGCACAACCAATGTTAGTCTACGCATTCTTTCGTCTCCTCCTAGAGTTATCTGAATATCCAGTTACACGTCCGAACAATCCTACACTACTTCGCCTCGATACTCATCCCCCCTTTCCCGAATATTCCTCGCAGGGTTTCGTGACTATTCGTTCCACCATGTTGCTCTTATGCATCATCCCCGCGCTAGCGCTCCCTGCGACCTCGCGGGCTGCTCCGCAAAATGCGATCAAGCGGCCACGTCGAACCCACCAGAGCTTCCAGCAAGTTGTCCGCCGTGACCACATCATCCATATGGAGTACCTCGACGGGGGAATGGCTGTATCGGAGCGGCAACGAGAGCGCCGCCGTGGCTATCCCCTCCTCCGCGAAGGGAAGGGGAGCTACGGCTGTACTCAATCCCGCGACGATCTCCCGCTGCAGAGGCAGTCCACTCTTTTCGGCGACATCCTCCACATGAGACCTGAGCCCTTCGTGACCCAGGAACCCCCACAGAGTTCCCGGCAGGTGATCCATCACCTTGATAGCCGGCCCTTCTCCCAAGGCCACATCTGTTTGCCCGTCCGTCAGATCAGGCGTATCGAAAGCCAACGTCGCATCCACGCCAATGGCAAGTTGGGGCTTCACAGCGCGTGCCACGGGGAGAGTCGCCCTCCCCAGATGGCTCTCTTCCTGCACTACGAAGGCTAGCCAGAGTTCACACTCCGGCCGACGGTTATGCCATCTCTCAGCCAGGTGCAGAAGCAGATAACAGCCAATTCGATCATCCAGCGCCTTGGCACAGATCATCTTCTTGTTTAGCAGCTCGAAGGTCGGAGCATGGGTGATCACAGTCCCCGGCCGTATTCCCAGGGCGAACGCTTCTTCACGGGAACTGGCCCCGACATCAATGTACACCTTTTCCAATGGCGGGGGTAACACATCCATGGCCAAATGCTGCGGCAGCACGCCCACCACACCCGGCAAGGGGCTTTCGTCAGCCCACACGTGGAGCAACTGCCCCGAAAGAGCGTGCTGTGAAGCCCCCCCTACCCTTTGCACTGCCAGGAACCCGTTCTGATAGACTTTGCGCACCATGAACCCGACCTCATCCATATGCGCGATGAGCATGAGCCGAGGACCAGAACCAGGGATGTGCGCAGTGACATTGCCGATTGTGTCTACTCTGGTGTCCAGCCCCAGTTCCGCCAGACGACCAAAGATGAAGTCCGCTACCGGTCTCTCGAACCCTGACAGGCCAGGCAAGGAAGTAAGATGACGCAGCAGGTCCAAATCCATGCTGGCACTCATTGGTCACTCCATTGCAGTTGGTTCACGTTGGCCTGCCCTCCCGCCACAATCAGTCCGCGACTCATCTGAAAAAAGCACTCATTCACCGCAGAGAACGCTGAGGCCGCAGAGAGCACAGCGGACGCAGAGAAAACCTCAAAGACTGATATACCCGTTCGTAAGTGCCGGGCACCTTTACAAGAGGCTCGCATCCCCGGCCTTGCCAATCCAACACCTATGCGCCCGGCCCCCTGCTGATTTGAGAGCCCGCGTAACGCGTGGCGCGGATGGTGAACTCATAGCGATCAGCTCGGTAGACAAGTTTCGAGTACTCTATGGGAACATCGCCCTCCAGAAAAGTGGTGCCCTCGGCCAGCAGCA
>JAKLPW010000150.1 GCA_022013675.1 Anaerolineae bacterium
AAGCCAGAATCTATCCGGTAGGCACGCCTGCTCTGGAAGAGGAATTTGCTGCCCACGGCTTCGTGCTAACTGACGAGTCCCCTGACTTCGCTGTGCTGGGCTTCGACACAACTTTAACTTATGAGAAGCTCTGGAAGCTCTGTGACTTCGTGCGCGCAGGGGTTCCCTACGTCGCCACGCACCCCGATCTCAACTGCCCCACCTCCCAGGGCTTCATGCCCGACATCGGGGCTATGATTGCCTTTGTAAAGGCCTCCACGGGCTGTGAGCCCACGGTCATCGGCAAACCCAATCGTGAGATAGTGGAGGCCGTGAAAGAGCGTACTGGCCTACCTGGGAGTGCCCTCTGTATAGTTGGAGACCGCCTGTATACTGATATCGCCATGGGGGAAGAATCGGGCATCACGACGGTGTTGGTGCTCACCGGGGAGACGCATTTGGAGGACATTGAGAACTCTCCCTATAAGCCCGATTCTGTCTTCCGCGACCTCGGTGCTCTGGCTGATGCGCTGGAGGGAGCGGAATAAGGAGCCAGGAAGCAGAATCCGCCGATTCTCGGCGGCGAGGATGCGCATCAGGCGGAACTGGGCTGCCTGCCGACTAGCTCAAAGGGTATTACCCAATCCCTCGTGCGTGATGTTGATCCTGCTGCACAAGGCCGTGATGTGGCACTCCATGGTAAGCGCTCCAGCGGTCCCCCGCTCCCCCGCTCATTTCAACCTCTGCTGATTATGGCCTCTATGGTTAAGCGATCCGCTGTCCTCGAGTTTCCTGACGACCTTCGCGTGTATAGCACGAGATTACTCTGTCAAATCATGTGGAGGGTGTTGAAATAGCCCATTTGCCAGGCTTTGGAGATCTTCAGTGAGGTAGCAACGGACCTATGATCCCCATGGAATAGCATACGGTCCGTTATGTCTCGCGCTCGCTAAAGGCCTCCAAGGTCTTCTTTCAACACCCCATCGTGGGGACCGTCATGTGAGGGCCGTGTCCAATCAAGTTTAGATGATTCGTACCGAGGAGGGCTTGACAAAAGGCATAATGTGTGGTATTATAGGGGTGTCCGGATTCTGGAAATGCAGTTCACATTGTGGATTAATTATATTGTCTACGAAAGCACAAGCTGGTACTCAGAGTTCCCTGGGGGAGAAAGGGGGTGGGAAAGGCCGAGCCCAATATCAGAAGAGCAGCACGATGCGATAGATGAGGCGTTGTAAGTATCCATCCGAAAACCCGTAGCTTGGCCCTTCGTAGGGTCTCGGTGACCACAAGGCCCCATATACTACATGGTTTTCGCGTAGGTTCCAAGGAGGAGAGCACGATGGCTAAGAGAGTAGTTTCGGAGTGTCGGTTCAAGGGTCTGTTGGTGATCCTGTTGCTGGCTACACTGCTAGCAGGATGTGCGCCCGCTGCACCAACACCAACCGCAGTACCAACACCGCTGCCTGTACCAACATCGCCGCCTGCGCCAACATCGCCGCCTGCGCCAACATCGCCGCCTGCACCAACCGCGACCCCCGTACCGGAGGAAGTGACAGTGACTATGTGGACCTGGATGAACCCAGAGGGCCAGAGTCCACGCGAAGTTGTCTTCAAGCAGATCCTTGATGGCTTTGCGGAGGAGTATCCCTACATAACCGTCGAGGTTACGTCCGTGCACTGGCAGGAGATAGACGCAAAGTGGAGAGCTTCAGTCGAGACGGACTCGGCCCCGGACCTCGTCTGGCTGCTCGCGAGTGTGCCTGACCGGTGGAAGTTCTTGGTGAACCTCGATGAGACGGTTCTAACCGAGATGTCCAAGGAAGACTTGGATGACATCGTCACGATGAACACAGATCAGTCGCGCATCGGAACAGATGCGAACCTAGGGTTCCCCATCTGGCCGTCCGTGGGGTCATTACTCTACTACCGCAAGGATTTGTTCGCTGAGGCCGGCATCGAGGCGCCGCTGCGAACGTGGGATGATTTCCTGGAAGCAGGGCAGGCGCTATCGCGTGATACGGATGCGGATGGCGACATCGACGTGTGGGGCTACGGGGATGCTTTTGGCGAGAGGGCCGCCATTGCCACTGCGTTCTTCTATGCGCTGGCCGACCTTCAGCCTAGCTTCTACGACAAGGACAGCAAAACTCCCTTGTTCGACAATGAGAATGCGGTGAAGGCCGCACAACTGACAGTCGACCTGGTGAACAAGGGCGTCATGCCTCGGGACGCTATCGCCAACGACTACGAGACCATGCTGGAACAGTTCCAGCGAGGACGGTTCGCCATGGTCCATGGCGGCTCGCACCGCTACGGATCTATCAAGGCGGGCGTAGGGTTCGGTGAGGAGAACCTTGGTATTATGCCGTGGCCGACGTGGGATGGTGATCGAGTGGGACCGGGGTTCGGAGGTGCCGGTTGGACGATCGGGATCACCAAAGGTACAGAGAACGTGGAGGCAGCCGGCACTCTCTTGCGCCACATCATGAGCCTAGAATCGAGCAGGCTGTGGATGGAAGTAGGTGGGCAAGTTCCTAACCGCAGGTCGCTACAGAATGATCCGTTCCTGAAGAAGCCTGAGAATCACTTCCTTGCTCTGCCGGCACAAATCCTCAGCGAGCATTACTACACTTCTGACCCTGTTTGGATAAACAGCGCTGAGACAGCACCAGCGATAAACGAGGCGCTGCAGCAGATGATGATGGATGGCAAGGTGGACGTGGCGCTCCTGGAGGCTGCCAACGAACGCATCAAGCGCGCCCAGGAGTACTAGCTACGACCCATTCCCTACCTTCGGGTGGGGTGCCTCGGAACGCTCTGGTGACGCCAGCGGCATGGTCCGGCTACCTGTGCCGGGCCATGCCGCAGCCAGGGTGCGCTCGCGCATGCTCTGAGTGCGACGAGCTGAAGATGTAAAGTAGGTATGTCCAGAGAGGCTCGCGATACATGATAAATAGGAAGGGACTCATTGCCTTTATTGCTCCGGCACTCCTTCTGGTGCTGGCAATTGATGTCATCCCGGCTATCTGGGGTCTCGGCCTCAGCTTCTTCAAGATACGCTACTTCACTGGTGGCCAGTTTGTAGGATTCGGCAACTATCTCTATGCGTTGCAGGACCCGCAGTTCTTTCATAGTCTTCGAGTTACTCTGGTATTCAGCTTTTCCGCAGTTGCTCTGTGTTTCAGTATAGCGCTTCCGATGGCTCTGTTGTTCGAAAGGTTGGGCAAGCTTGGAGTCATCCTGGTGGCGATAACGCTGATACCCTGGATAATGAGCCGGGTCGTGGTAGCCCTGCTCTGGAGGTGGATGGCGGATCCCTCGGATGCCGGGCTGCTGAACTACTTCCTGTCATTCCTGGGTCTCGGCCCTTACCCCTTCCTCACGGAGACGACTGGGGCGATGATTGGGCTGGTCCTGGTCGCAGTCTGGCGGACCCTGGGCTTTGCGCTGATACTGCTATTCGCCGGACTGAAGAATATCCCTGCGCAGCTCTACAGGGCTGCCAAGGTGGATGGAGCCACGGTGTGGTATCGCTTCAGGACAATCACCCTGCCGTTGCTCAAGCACCCTATCATGGTTGTGCTTTCGCTGCTGACCCTAAGCTTCTTCAATGAAATCAGCTTGGTAATCGGTCTAACAGGCGGTGGCCCGATCAATGCCACGACCACGTTCAGCTATCTGGTCTATAAACATGCGCGTGTCAACTTCAATACTGGATACGCCAACGCCCTGGCAACCATTCTATTCGTGATAAGCATTGGCCTGGTGTCGGTCTACTATCGTCTCTTGCGAGGGCAAGAAGCCGTCTAGGTGCTGTGGCAGGTACTGGATTCGAGTCGAAAGGATGCGAGCCGATGGCAGAGAATCCCGCTTCGAACCGAAGTAACCGACTCATCGCTGTGAAGCGCCTACTGGGATACACTCTCAAAGCTGCGCTGGTAGTCTGCATGCTTGTCGTTGGGCTGCTGCCCCTTGGCTGGGCTCTCTCAACTTCGCTCAAGACTCCGGTTGACATCTCGGCGGTTCCGCCCCAAGTCATTCCGGCGAACCCAACTCTCGGGAACTATGGCCGTTTGCTCAGCGATCACATCACGACCTTCAGCACAAACAGCCTGACTTACACAGGCACGGCGATCCTGGCTTCAGTATCATTTGGCGGCCTTCTGGCCTACGCTCTGGCTAGATTTCGGTTCCGTGGCAGGGGTGCGCTCGTGGTGCTCTTGATCCTGACACTTGTCACCCCCTACATGGCCATTCTGGTTCCTCTACTGTTCATCTTCAGCAAGGCACATCTGGCGGACACTAGATTCGCTCTGCCGCTTGTGTATACAGCCCAGACCATACCATTTGCAGCTTGGTTTCTGAAGGGTTACTTGGAGATGATCCCGTCGGAGATGGAAAAAGCCGCCATGGTTGACGGGTACTCTCGCTTTGGGGCCATCCGCAGGATTCTGTTGCCACTGGCCATGCCTGGATTCGTGACCGCCGCGGTGTTTGCGGCCTTGACGGCCTGGAATGACTACATCTCTGCCACGTTTCTCCTGACATCCACGAAGCTTCAGACCTTGCCCGTGGCGATGCTCTACTATTTGGGAACGCACGGCCGGGAGTGGGGGCCTCTAACGGCCGCTGCTGTCCTTACCGTCGTTCCAATCCTGGTGCTATTCATCGTTTTCCGCAAGTATTTCCTTGGGGGGCTCTTGAGCGGAGCTATCAAAGGGTGACTGACGGCTCTGATCGCAAGCCAGACAGGAGCCCTTCTCGTTCTGATGCGCTCAGTCAGTGTGGCATAGTTCTGGATGGCCTTGGATGCAATGCGAAGGAAGCTCGTCACGGCGTGCTGCTGCCGCCAACTCGTCTCAATCG